>CAZJLQ010000009.1:0-13421 GCA_964546675.1 uncultured Synechococcus sp. | reverse complement strand
CGGAAAGCCCCCGCCTCATAGCGGGGGCTTTTTCGTGCGTGGACACATCATCAAAGATGGTCGCAATAGCGATCAAGACGAATGCAAACAAAATCCTTGTGCCACGACATCACCTTCATGAAATCATTGTTGATCCAACCTCGACATTGAAATCTCTACCTTGACTCACAACCAAAAATCTATTCCCACCAAAATTCAGTGAAGCCATCATTGCATTGATATCAAGCCAATCAACTCGCAGACCATTCTCATGCTTGCAGCTTGGCAAAACAACACCACGATTCAATCTGCCCCTGGCAACACAAATATCATTTCAATTTTCGCAAGGATCAATCAAAGAATAGCGATGGCCAACAGATCGATATCGCTTCTTTCGATACCTAACATTAATTCTGTAGCACTTACAACAAATAACCCGCCAAACAGCTGTGATCACAATCAGGAAATATTGAAAATCATTCTTAACTTGACTCTTCTCTTAAACAAAGCCTGCATCGGCCCGATTCCTGTCTACTGTTCAGGCGCTTGAGAGATTGCCATTCATGACTTTAACCGTTGCACATCGCGGTTCATTGTTTCACCTTCTGGCAGATCCGCGGTTCAAAGAAGACTGTGTTGAATTCATAGAAGATGGACTCCTGACCGTGTCAGATGGCGTGATCAAATCGATGGGTCCGGCTGACCAGCTCCTGAATCAGTTGCCAGCAGGAACAAAAGTGATTCAGCACAATGACGCAGTTCTTGTGCCTGGCTTTTTTGACCTGCACGTCCATTCTCCTCAGCTCACCACTGTGGCCATCTATGGAGAGCAGCTCTTGGGCTGGCTGAACACCATTATCCCAGAGGAAGAGGCTTACAAAGATCCAGAGGTCGCCTCAAAACGCGCCGACATCTTCCTCAAAGAAGCTCTACGTAACGGCACAACCACAATGGCGGTCTATGGATCCTGGGCCAAGGAATCTGTAGACGCCCTGTTCAGCAAAGCAGACTCATTAAACATGCGCTTTGTGGCGGGGAAAGTGATGGCAGATCGAAACATGCCTGCTGGAATTTCTCTAACTTCCCCAGAACAAGACTACGAGGACTGCTCTGCACTGATCGACGCGTGGCATGGACAGGGCCGCCTCTCCTACGCAGTCACCCCACGCTTCGCGATCTCCTGCACTCGTGAAGACATGAACGTAGCCTCTCGATTAATGAATGAACATGACGACATTTACTTCCAAACTCACCTCAGTGAGAACCCAAAAGAGATTGAATTCACACTCGAATTATTCCCTGAATGCAAGAGTTACCTCGACGTCTATGATTCGTTTGGATTGCTAGGAAGACGAAGCATTTTCGGACACTGCATTCACCTGGAGGACGAAGACTTCAAACGAGTCGAGGAAACCGGTTCTGTCCTGTGTCCCAATCCTCCCTCCAACTTCTTCCTGGGCAGCGGCTTGTTTAAGTTCGAAAATGCAAAAAATCACCATGTGCACGTTGCTCTCGGCACAGATTTTGGAGCGGGGAATACGCTTTCCATGCTGAGTTCAATGGAAAACGCTTATAAGATGGCTCAGTTACAAGGCTATTCGTTATCACCTTGGGAAGCGTTTTATTACGCCACACTCGGAGGAGCAAAAGCCCTTTCAGTTGATGATCGCGTTGGCAATTTCCTACCCGGAAAAGAAGCCGACTTTGTTGTTCTTGATAAGAAAGCGACACCACTCATCGAGTGGAGAATGGAACATGCTCGAACACCTGCCGATGTGATGTTCGTGCTGATGATGCTCGGTGATGACCGGATGGTCCGCAGCACATACGTTGCCGGCAAAGCCGTGCACCATCGTGATGAATCGCAGCATGACTGAGGCTTCAAAGTTTCAGGGCATGACAGTCGACGACCTGGTGTCCTCCTGGCAGCTGCAACCTCATCCCGAGGGTGGCTGGTATCGCGAGGTGCAGCGCAGTGGGATTCAGGTCCAGAGGCCCGATGGACAACAACGCTGTGCAATCACAACCGTGCTGTTTCTTCTCGGCTCAGATGATCTGAGCCGCTGGCACCGTGTGCAGGGGGGAGATGAGATCTGGACCTTCATCAGCGGTGCCCCCCTGAGCCTCTTCAGACATCCCCAAGCGTCAGCATCCTCGGAGGAACTTGCGCTCTCGAGCATGAATCCCGTGGCCTGCGTGGATGCCGGTGTCTGGATGGCAGCACGGAGCCAAGGAAACCACAGCCTGGTGAGTTGCTGCGTCGGACCGGGTTTCCAATTCGACGACTTCGAGATGTTGAGGGACCAGCCCATCGCGCAACACCCTCACGGAATTCGAGCCGACCTGCTCTGAACTGCCGATCGGTCAGGATTTCCGAAGGGCGATCCGAACATCGGCGATCGTCGCTACGTAGCCTCCAACGAGCGGTTGAATCCCATGGGCAGCAGTTTCGGCGACCTTTTCCGGATCAGCACCTTCGGCGAATCCCATGGCGGCGGCGTCGGTGTGATTGTTGAAGGATGTCCTCCAAGACTCCAGCTCAATCTGGAGGCGATCCAGGCGGAACTCGATCGACGTCGCCCAGGGCAGAGCCACATCACAACACCGCGTAAGGAAGCGGATCGGGTGGAAATTCTCAGTGGCGTGATGGATGGCATGACCCTGGGCACCCCGATCGCCATGCTTGTGCGAAATAAAGACCAACGCCCGGGGGATTACAAGGACATGGCTGTGGCGTTTCGCCCCTCCCATGCGGACGCCACCTATCAGGCGAAATATGGAATTCAGGCCAGCAGCGGCGGTGGACGGGCTTCAGCGAGGGAAACCATCGGCCGGGTTGCCGCCGGCGCAATCGCCAAACAACTGCTCCAACGCGCCACTGGCACCGAAGTGTTGGCCTGGGTGCAGCGGATTCACACCATTGAGGCCGTGATTGATGCAAGCGCCGTGCAGCATCAAGCGATCGAATCAAACATCGTTCGCTGCCCCGACCCTGATGTGGCGGCCCAGATGATCGAACGCATTGAAACGATCGGTCGCGAGGGGGATTCCTGCGGTGGAGTCATCGAATGCGTGGTTCGACGACCTTCGTCTGGACTGGGCATGCCGGTGTTCGACAAGCTGGAGGCGGATCTTGCCAAGGCGGTGATGTCCCTTCCCGCCACCAAGGGATTCGAGATCGGCTCCGGCTTTGGAGGGACCCTGCTGCGAGGCAGTGAACACAACGATGCCTTTCTGCCGACGGAGGACGGCAGCCTGCACACGGCAACCAACAATTCCGGCGGCATTCAGGGAGGCATCAGCAACGGCGAGCCCATTGTGTTGCGCGTCGGCTTCAAGCCGACGGCAACGATCCGCAAGGAGCAGCAGACGGTGAATGCCGCAGGGGAAGCCACCACCCTGGCCGCCAAAGGAAGGCACGACCCCTGCGTGCTTCCAAGGGCCGTGCCAATGGTGGAGGCAATGGTGGCCTTGGTCCTTGCCGATCACCTGCTGCGGCAGCAGGGGCAATGCAGTCTGTGGTGAGTCTGAAAACTCAGACTGAGACCACGGGCGCTGCTCCATTCGCCGTCGGCGTGTCCTTCGTCACCGATCCAGAGCCTGCTGCCTGGGCTGAGCTTCTGGTGCGGGTACGCCTGCTGGGTTTCTGAGCCGCAACCTTCTTCTTCACCGAGCGCTTCGGGCGGGAACCGGCACGGCTGCGGTGACTCAGAACAAGAGCCCATTCCTCATCGCTAAGGGTGGAGGGCTTGCTGCCATGGGCATAGGCCAGCTTGGCTGCCTTCTCGATGTCCTTGATCAGATTGGTCCACGAGGTGGCGAAGCGTTTATCGGACTGCGATTTCGCACCACTCTCGACAAGAGTTTCCACGACACCGGCAGCCGAAACTTTCTTACGGCGACGGTTGAAGATTTCTTTCTGCAGCTGGGCAATCAGGGCATCAGCCTTGTCGCTCAGCTTGATGGTGAGCTGCGACATAACGCAGGACGACAGCTATCTCATCTGTAGCATCCCGGTCTCATGACAACCAGTGGGTGGAGTTAGTGCTCAGTCGTCGACTGCTGCAGCCAATGCAACAAAGCGGGATCGACCCCTTCTGGACCGATGGCTCGACGTCCGAGAGCTACTGCGCCATGGCCCGAGTCCAGCCAGAGCCTCACATCCTCCAGAGACAAGCCGCCCGCAGCAATCACGAATGGCAGACCTCCCAATGGGGCCTCCAGACGTGACCAATAACGGCAACCAAGATTCGCTGCCGGGAACAGCTTCACCAAACGGGCCTCCTGCTGCATGGCCTGAAGGACTTCACTTGGACTGAACACTCCAGGAACGAGAGGCATTGCAAGGGACCTGGCTCGCTCCTGGAGCCATGGATCCCAGCACGGAGCCATGGCGTAATTCAAGCCGAGTTGGCTGGCCTGCTCCAGACCCTGCAGACGAACAACCGAAGCCGCACCAAGATTGAATCCTGGACAGCAGCTCTGAAGACGTTTCACCAAAATCGGCCAACCTGGATGATCCATCCAGGCCAGTTCAAGGTGACGAAGCCCGGCATCGTGGAGGCTTCGAAGCTGGAGAAGCAGCGGACTCTCGCTGTCCGCATTTTGAAGATCGGAGTGCTCTGGCCTCACCACCAAGAGCAAAGGCTGGACCCTCAGTGAGGCAATCAATGCCTCCTGACGGTCCAGCCAGGGGTGCTGTCGTTGGGAATCAGACGTACTCGGCAATCCGAACGTCGCGCTTGATCAGAAGATCCTGCAATTCTTCCGCATCGACGGTTTCCTGCTCAACAAGCAACTCAGTGAGCTCGTCGAGGATGGAACGGTTGTCGGTGAGCACCTGCTTGGCACGCTTGTAGGCGACATCAACCAGCTCTGAGACTTCCTGGTCAATCGTTGAGGCGGTGTCCTCTGAGAAATCGCGCTCAGCGGCAATGTCGCGGCCGAGGAACATACCGCCTTGAGAGCGTCCGAGGGCAACGGGTCCGAGCTTGTCGCTCATGCCGAAACGGGTGATCATCTGGCGGGCTGTCGAAGCCACCTGCTGAAGATCGTTCGAAGCTCCAGTGGTGACTTCATCCTCGCCATAAACAATCTCTTCTGCGACGCGACCACCAAGGGCGACAGCCATCTGGTTCTGCAGATAGGCACGGGAATACAGACCCGATTCCATGCGTTCTTCACTCGGAGTGAAGAAGGTCAGACCTCCCGCATTGCCTCGGGGAATGATGGTGATCTTCTGCACGGGGTCGTAATCCGGCATCAGTGCGCCGACGATCGCGTGGCCTGCCTCGTGATACGCCACGAGCCACTTCTTCTTCTCACTGATGACGGCGTCCTTCTTCTCAGGACCCACCATGATCCGTTCGATGGCGTCACTGATTTCGTCGTTGCTGACCTCCGTCAGCTCCCGACGGGCAGCGAGGATGGCAGCTTCATTCAGCAGGTTGGCCAGGTCAGCACCGGTGTAACCAGGCGTGCGGCGGGCAACTTTGTCGAGGTCAACGTCCTTGGCAAGGGTTTTTCCGCGGGCGTGAACCCCGAGGATCTGTAGACGGCCGGAGTAATCAGGGCGATCCACCGTGACCTGGCGGTCAAAGCGGCCGGGACGCATCAATGCTGCATCAAGAACGTCAGGCCTGTTGGTGGCAGCAATGATGATGATCCCAGTGTTGCCCTCAAAACCGTCCATCTCCGTCAGGAGCTGGTTCAGGGTCTGCTCACGTTCATCGTTACCACCGCCGAGGCCTGCACCTCTCTGACGACCAACGGCATCAATCTCGTCGATGAAAATGATGCAAGGGGCGTTCTTCTTGGCTTGCTCAAACAAGTCGCGAACTCGGCTTGCACCGACGCCGACGAACATCTCTACAAACTCGGAACCCGAAATGGAGAAGAAGGGAACGCCCGCTTCGCCTGCTACGGCTTTGGCAAGGAGAGTTTTACCGGTACCAGGAGGACCAACAAGAAGACATCCCTTCGGAATCTTGGCGCCCACTGCAGTGAATCGATCAGGATTCTTGAGGAAGTCAACGACTTCCGTCAGTTCGAGCTTTGCTCCTTCGATCCCGGCAACATCGGTGAAGGTGACCTGGGTGGCCGGCTCCATTTGAACCCGGGCCTTGCTCTTCCCGAAATTCATTGCCGGGTTGCCACCACCGCCGCCTTGGGCGCGCCTGAACAAGAAGAACAAGCCGCCAAGCAGGAGCAGAGGAAGAATCAGGCTTCCTGCAGCTTGTTGCCATGCACTGGGCTGACGGGTGGGAGCAACCGCGATATCAACGTTGTGCTCAGTCAGCAAACCGAGCAGATCCTTATCCGGCGCAAGGTTGACTTCGGCACGACGTCCGTCGTTTTCGACAACCTGAGCGGTGCCGCGATCAGGAGAAATCAGCACACGGCTGACCTGGTTCTCCTGAACGGCCTCAACGAAATCGCTGTACCTGAGGGTCCGCGCCGCAGTGGCTGGATCAGGTCGGTCCAGAAAAGCGGTCCCGACCACGATCACGACCACCACAAGGAGGACGTACAGACCAATGTTGCGCCAGCGTTTGTTCAAGGATCTGCTCGCTTAATGAAGGAATGTTAATGCGTTCCTGAGAGATCAGGCGGCACGGAGTACGTCGACGACGCTCTTGAAGGCAAACCACTCAGGGATCTCCTCTCCATTGCGGAGCATCTTCCGGAACTGGGTTCCGCTCAGCTTCTTCACGTGCAGGCCGCGTGCTTCGGCATGCTCCGCCGTGACATAGCCCTCTTCCTGGGTGAAGACCAGGTTGAGGGATGGCACCGTCTCCATCGTCAGTTCCGGGGCGCACTCCTTGGCGAAGTTCTGGGCGTCGTAGGGGCCGTAGAAATCATCTCCAGTCAGCGACGACTTACAGCCGGCCATGTCGCGGCCAATGATGAAGTGGGTGCATCCGTAGTTGCGACGGATGATCATGTGCTGCAAAGCCTCGCGAGGGCCAGCCATGTGCATGGCATAGGGCAGATAGGCCCAGCGAATGCTTTCGTTGTTGACCTCAGCGGCCAGACGCTCGTAGGTCTGGAAGCGAACCGCACCGGGAATGTCGTCCTGCTGGGTTGGTCCGCAGGTGGGGTGAACCAGCACCACAGCCTTCTCACTCACGTTCTGGGCATGCAGAGCGCGTGTGAACAGCTCATAGTGGGCACGGTGAATCGGATTGCGGCACTGGAATGCCACGACGTCTTCACCATCAGGCAGGCCAGCCCGCACTTCCGCGGGGGTTTTGCAGGGGAAGACGCGCTGCGGCAATTCCAGCCCCTTCAGGCTTCCACCGACGTAGAAGCACTTTCTCTCCATCGAGATCATCCGCACAGCCGGATGTTCCAGTGAGGTTGTGCCGTAACAGCCTTTCGCTTCAACAACCTTGTTGGGTTCCCATTTGTCCTCAACCTCGAGAACAGCCAGGTCCTGACCCTTGTAGGTGAGCAGAACCTTGTCACCCACAACGACATCGTCGCGATCGGTATCCAGAACGATCGGGAGCCCGAACAGGTGACCAGCGGCAGTGCGGTGTCCAGCCACCACCGCGTCGTAATCCTCCTGGTGCATGAAACCGCGCAAGGGGGAAAAGCCACCAACGCTGAGCAGCTCCACATCACAGGCATTCCGATCGGAACATTCGATCGTCTTGGTGGCGCTGGCCTTCACAGCGTCGCGGTCCGTCGCAGGAACCATCAAGTCCACCAGGGTGCCTCCGTAAGGAGCGATCACACCGGATCGCTGGTCGGTTGCGGGGGCGCTGGCGGTCATGGCCTGGGGGATCGTTGCGGCGAGATTCTCCCAGATGACTCAACTGAACACAAAAAAGGGGGGGCCGAGGCCCCCCGAAGTCTGAAAACGAGTGGAACCAACAAGCGAAGAATCAGAGCTCCTCGAGGCGTCCGTAGAGATCGCCACTGATCTTGATGTCGACGATTTCACGGCCACCCATATCCGAGTCGGACGGTTGAACCGCTGTGAACACGCCGCCGAATTCACCGGTCTCAGGGTCGACTTTGGTGATCGAGAGGCTCATCGTGCCCTCGCCGTCGATGTAGCGCTTGTTGTTTTCAGCCTCCAGAGCCTCATCATCCCCACCGAGAGCGACCAATCCCTGGGCGTACTGCACACCCGTGGTCAAAGCACGGCCTTTGGGATCAATGAAGTTGCTGGTGCGATAGCTGGGGGTGCGATAAACGCCATCAAAATCAGTACTTGTCGTAATCGCAGACCCTTCAGCCGTTGCATTCAGAGACTTGCTGGAGAAGGTGAAGGGAAACTCCTCACCACCGGGGACCAGCACCGTGATGGGCTGGAAATCAATGCCACCCTTTTCTTGGAACTCAAGGCCGGAATCACTCACGGTGAGATCACCGAAGACCTCATCAAGACTGGACGTGAACCGAGTAAGAATCTTGCCTTCGACGAATTGTGCAACCTGGCGACGGTTGGTGGGCTCTTCCTTGGCATAAACCTGCACAGGGTGCATACAGATATCGCGCAGCTCGTACTTGCCTCCGACGGACAGGGGGATTGATCCACGGGCCGAATCGGCAATCGTGGGGCAGTCGTTGGCCTTGCCGGTGTTGCGGATGTCGTCATAGGTGACGTTGGTGCCGGCACGCTGAACGGCTTCGCTGCTGCCGCTGCAGGCGGTCACCAGGGAAAGACAGAGGGCCAGCACAATGGCCAGTAGGGGACGAATGCGCATGGGAAAAAGCCAGGAGGCTGCTGATGTGCGGTCTAAACCGATCCGATCGGGATCCTACAGGTGCTAAATCGTCGCCACGGCTGGCCTTTTGCAGGTCTCAACAACTTTGTCTTGAGATCGAGGAAGCAGACCTGATTTCTGGTTCGGTTCAGGCCGTCAATCCACGGCTGTGAAGCACAGCCGATCAGGACATCCTGGGCAGTGATTCGCGCAGGGCTGACAGCAGACGATGTGCCAAGGCCAGTTTTGGCATGGCTGACAAACGCAACTGCAGCTGATCCCCCAGCAGCCAGCCGCCGTTTTGAACGTCGCCAAAACCCTCGCCAGGACGATCGATCGGATTCACCATCAGCAGATCGCAGCCCTTGGCTTGATGTTTGATGCGACCCCGTTCGAGCAGCACATCTTCTGATCCAGAGAGCGCCGCAAAACCAAGCAAGCGCTGCGCTTCCGGACGATGCCTAACGAGCTGTTGAAGCAGATCAGGCACCTCTTCCCAGCCCCCGCTCAGCAGGGAGGTCAATTCCTTTTTTGCAGGTTTCGACCTCAAGCCACCATCCCGGCGTTTCAAATCAGCAACGGCCGCGACCATGGCAACAGCATCGGCGCCTGGTTGGTGCTGGATGAGGCGCTCACCCATCTCGGCAGCGGTCTGCACAGGCAGGCCATGGAGACCCTCCCGCCAGGCATCGGGAACCTGCAGAGGGCCATGCACCAAAACCACATCAGCTCCACGCATCCGCGCGGCCTGAGCGAGGAGGACGCCCATCCGTCCACTGCTCCTGTTGGTCAGAACCCTCGCTGCATCAATGGGTTCCTCCGTTGGCCCAGCACTGACGAGCAGAGATCGACCCAGCCAGTCGCGTTCAGCGTTGGCTTGCTGCGTCCCACGGCTGAACAACGACGCCGCTGCCAGTTCAATCAACTCGGGAGAGACCATCCGCCCATCGCCGATGCGATCACACGCCAGCAGCCCCGCTCCCGGCGCCAACGGCACCACACCCGGAAAGGTCTGCAGCGTGTCCCAGTTGCGCTGAACGGCGGGATGGTTCCACATCGCCGTGTTCATCGCCACGGCGGCCAGCACAGGCACTTCGCTGGCCAGCAATGTGCTGGCCAGCAAGCCGTCCGCGATTCCCTGACTCCATCGTCCTAGGGACGTTGCACTGAGGGGAGCTACAACAACCAGCTCAGCCCACTCCGCCAATTCGATGTGCAGCGGTCGACTGCAGGCGGGATCCCATTGATCCCTTTCCAAATAACAACGATGTCGACTGAGGCAAGCCAGCGCCGAAGCGCTGACCAACTGCTCGGCGCTCGCCGTGAGCAGACATCGCACCTCAGCCCCGGCTTTGACCAGCGCACTCACCAGAAGAGGCGTTTTGACCGCTGCGATACTGCCGCTTGCGGCCACCAGAAGACGACGTCCCTGAAGAGGACGCTCTGGATCAGTCCTCATCAAAAGGCTCTTGATCTACTAAGTGCACATACGGGCGCGCCAGCTCCGGTCGATGAATCGCAAGGGATCGCAGGAGGTGCCAGTCGGACAGCCCTGCAAACGGCGTCGGATAGTCGTCCTCATCAAGCCGACGGGCCAGCTCAGCGATCGAGGACTCATCGAATGCCGCGAGCCGCTCCGGTGTGATGGCTGCATCTGACGTGCCTGTGGTGTTGGGAACGGTATGCATCACGGGAAGCCGACTGCTTCAGTGTGGCCCAACTCTGCCCGCTAGCGTTCAGTGACTGGGGAATTAGCTCAGCTGGTAGAGCGCTGCGATCGCACCGCAGAGGTCAGGGGTTCGAATCCCCTATTCTCCACTGGGTGGTGGCCGCCGCAAACCGGATGCATCCATTCAGTCGTCGCCGATCGAGACTGATGCTCCTGCCACTGATTGCGATTGTGGTTTTTTTAACCATCCTGGTTCGTCCCTCGGCACTGATCACCTACACACTGCTTGCCCTTGCTGCTGGGATGTCGAATTTTCAGACCCGGCCATAGCGACACTTCATGGGGTAAAAGGGATGGGTGAAATTCCCTGTTACTGATGTCGCAGTCGAAACGTGAGCAGGTCGTCAGTCATCTGCGATACATCCGTCAGGAGCTGCGGGAGATGCATCAGGGCGTCATGGAAGACGGGCTTCTTCCGGAAGCAGGCGAGGTGCGGGGTGTGATGGCACAGATGGAAGCTCTGCTGGAACTCCTGGAAGGGAAGTCATCCAGAAAAGCAAAAGCTGAATCGAGCTAGACCCGACATACGGCGGTTGCCAAACCTGCCGCGGCAAGCTTTGCTTCATCCGTCCCCATCACCCGGCTCGGGATTGCATTCCCGGGCTTTTTTATTGAAACCGTAAAGACCCGAGGCGGACGTGAGCAAAAGTCTTTTCAAAGCTTCAAGTCCACAGCAGAACGATCACGCAACAACAGTCATCCACCCCCAGTCCTCGCTGGACATACTTCCTGCGATTTGATGGCGATCAGACTGCAATCCACGCGGCTTCAAACCAACATCGGCCAGGCCAATGGTCGCCTGGAACAGTGGGCGATCAATCCCTGGAGACGCTTCTCACTCCTGATCATCTTCCTGCTCACCGGTTTTTTCGGTGGGACCGCCATCACCTCGATTGCTGGAGTCCTTGGTCAGATGGACCCGGTCGCGTCGCTGGTGATCGTGGGATTGTGTGAACTCAGCGTTCGCTTGCGCCGCAATTGGGTCAAGAAGGCGGTTGTGCCTCTGGCGATTCAGCTCATTGATTGCTTCAGGCTCGGGATTCTTTATGGATTGTTCATGGAAGCCTTCAAATTGATCTGATCAGGCTGCGTGATTCAGACGATACGCAGAGGCGGACAAACACAGATGCTGTTCATAGTCTTTGCGTAACCCAACCGCTTCGGCGTCCCCCATGGCAGGCGAGCATTTTTTTCTCGAACTCGAACCGCCTGAAGAACGCTTACGCAGAGCACCACACGTCGTGATCGTGGGTGGTGGTTTCGCCGGTATTCATGCCTGCAAGGCGTTGAAAGATGCAGATGTGCGCATCACCTTGATCGATAAACGGAATTTCAATCTGTTCCAACCCCTTCTTTATCAGGTTTCGACAGGTCTGGTCTCACGGGGTGATGTCGCCACGCCACTCCGCGAACTCGTCGGGACACAGCGCAACGTTCAGGTGCTGCTCGGGGAGGTCACGGCCATCCAGCCTGAAGGCAAACAAATCATCTTCAACGGCAAGGCCTGCAGTTACGACCATCTGATCTTGGCCACAGGATCGGGCAGCACCTTTTTCGGCCATGAGGAATGGCGCACGTTCGCGCCACCGATGAAAATCCTCGAGCACGCCGAGGAGATCCGGCGCCGTTTGCTGATGGCGATGGAGCAAGCCGAGCAGACGCCGGACCCGGAAGCCCGCGAATTCCTCCAGACCGTTGTGATCGTTGGCGCCGGACCCAGTGGTTGCGAAATGGCCGGAGCCGTTTCGGAACTGATGCGTTGGGCGATGAAAAATGCCTTCAAACAACTCGATCCGGACAAGACGCGCATCGTCTTGGTCGATCCTGGTGAACGTGTGCTGCGCGCGATGCCGGAGATGATCTCTGCCGCAGCCCTTCAATCCCTGACCGACGACGGCATCGAGTTCCTGCCGAAGGGTCGCGTTCAGACCATGCGCCCTGGAGAAGTGATCGTGGGCACACCGGATGGAGACGTCCGCATTCAGGCCGCCACTGTCATCTGGACCGCCGGAGTGCGGGCGTCTCAACTCGGCAAAAAGCTCGCAGCCGTGACCGACTGCGAGCTGGATCGCGGCGGCCGCGTGATTGTTGAACCCGACTTCTCCGTTCCGGGGCATCCCGACATCCGGGTCGCTGGGGATCTAAGCAACTACAGCCACACCAGCAACGGTCACCCGTTACCGGGTATGGCCGCCCCAGCGAAGCAGGCCGGCACATTCATCGGCAAAGACATCGCCGCGATCATCGCCGATCGGCACCGTCCGACCTTCCGCTATTTCGACTTCGGAAGCATGGCCGTGCTGGATCGCGCCAGCGCTGTTGCCGACCTGCGCGGTCTCAAATTCACCGGCGGCATCGGCTGGATCCTCTGGGCTTTCGTTCACCTGGTGCTGATCCCCGGCCTGGAAAACCGAATCAGCCTCTCGATCAAATGGATTTTCGCGCTGCTGACCCAGCAACGCGCCGCGATGCTTCTCACCGGCATGCCGAGTCAACACATGGCTCTCGATGCCGCGGATGCACATTTCCCAATGCAGGCTGGAGAAGGTCCATCCATTGCTTCGCCAGACGCCGCTCTCCAAGCAGCAATGGATTACTACTCCCACCAGGTGTCTGGAATTCCGCAAACTCAGGAATTAATCGACACCAGCGACGAATCAGCGGCAGCCATCAGATAAAGGAGCGCCATTCGGATCGGCACGCCGTTGCGGACCTGCTCCTCGACCAAACAGATCGCCGAGTCATCAAGAACTTCACTGGCCATTTCCACCCCGCGGTTGACCGGCCCAGGGTGGAGAACCGGTACATCAGCACCGCAAAGGGCCAGGCGATCGCGGGTGAGCCCAAAGTCCTGGTGATAGCGGTTCAGCGTCGTGAGCAGCTGCTGCCCCATCCGCTCCTTCTGCAGCCGAAGTGTCATTACTGCATCCGCCCCGGGCAAGGCTCGCTCGAGAGTGCGCTCGACCGTGATCCCTCCTCGATGCGGAACAGGATCG
>CAZJLQ010000008.1:0-13760 GCA_964546675.1 uncultured Synechococcus sp. | reverse complement strand
AGGTTGTCCTCCGGAACGATCAGCATTTCCGGCCGCACCTGCTTCGCTTCTCTGGCAGCGCGCAGTTCCATCGCACGCCGGCGTTGACGCTGGCGGGTTGTTTCTTTCTTGCGCTTCCGCATCGCCGCCATCGGCTTCGGTGCCGTGCGCCTCTGTGCCTTCGGCTTGGCCGGTCTGGCGAGGCTGGCGGACAGGACCATGGCCTGCTGCTCTCCAGCAAACCCACCTGTTTCGGCGGTCAGCGCATCGTCGTTTTCGCCAATGATGTGAACCTTCTGGCGCTGCTTCTGAGGAGAGCGGCTCCGAAGTGCTTCAAGTTTGGCGCTGTCATCCCAATCGGGACGTCCCGGCCGACGTTGTCCGCCTGGCGCACCTGGCCTGAACCCGGGACGACGGGGTGCCGTGGGGGCTGTGGGGCGGGCGACCGGTGGTGTGGCCTCCCGGGTCTCACCAGGCTTGGTGGGTGCATCAGGACGCCGTGGTGGTGGTGCCGTGGGACGTCCCACCGGCTTCTGCAACTGCATGAGCTCGCCGGGGGCAACCGGCTTGCGCATCCCGCTGGGAAGACCAGGTCGGGTTGGGCCACCGGGTCTGGGTGATCCGGGGCGTTGGCCACCGGCCGCGCTGCTGCCGTCGCGGCGTATTGGTTTTCCAACCAATTCGAGGGTGTTGCCGCTGCGTCCGGGACCGCCGGGTCTGCCGCCCTGCGGTTGAGGGCGTCCCTGCCGTTGCGGTGCCCCCGGCCGGGTGGGTGGTCCAACCCGGTTCGGTGCGCCCGGTCGGGTCGGTGCCCCTGGACGCGCCGGGCTGGCTGGGGAGCCTGCCCGCGTTGGCGCTCCGGGGCGTTGGCCGCCTGAGCCAGGTCCTGGCCGTCGAGGTTGAGGCTTGCCGACAAGTTCTGGCCGTGGCGTGGGTCGAGCCGGGTTGGCTGGCTTGCCAGGAGCCCCCGGACGGGGCACTGCTCCTGCACGCGTAGGGGCCCCCGGACGGGGCGCACTGCCTTGACCGGGCCTGGAAACGATTTGAGGGCGCTGGCTGCGTCCCGCATCCGGGCGATTCGGCGAAGCAGGTCGTGGCGTTGGTTTGGTTGGTGCAGGTCGTGCTGGTGCCGGTTTGGCGGCCGCCGATGCGCTCTCGGGCCTTGGTGGCGGTGCTGTGGGCTTGCTGGTGGGCGCCTGGCGGGTCCCCACGTTTTGAGCCGGTTGTGGTTTGCCCATCACCTGGGGGCGAACCTGGGTTGGTTTCCCTGGGGCGCTGGGTCGCGGTGCTTGGGACGGGGTGCGAGCCGGAGCAGCGGGGGCTGCATTGCGTTCGGCCGCAACAGGTCGCGCTGGAGCCGTCTTGGCAACAGGACGGGCCGGAGGTTCCTTCACAGGCGCGCTGGGCGCTGCAGGCCTGGATGGAGCCGAAGGTTTGTCTGCCGTTGGTCTGACAGGCGCTGGCCGTGCCACATCCACGTTGGCAGCTGCAGGCTTGGCCGGCGCCGGACGCACGATGTCAGGTTTGACGGCGGCTGGTTTAACGGCGGCTGGTTTGACGGGTGCCGGCTTCGCCGGTGACGGCGGGACAGCCGGACTCGTCGGCGTTGAGGATTTCTTCACGGAAAGAATCGCCTTGCCAGGCGCTGGCTTGGCGGCAACCGCCCCCTTTCCAGTGACGGGCTTGCCGCTCTTCAGGAGGTTGCGGATCCGTCCAGCCTCGTCATCACTGATCGAGCTGCTGTGGCTTTTGGCCGTGATCGACAACCGCTCGGCGGCGTCCAGCACGTCCTTGTTCTCAAGGCCAAGGTCCTTGGACAGCTCGTAAATTCTGACTTTGCCGCTGCTGGTCATTCAGTTGGGGTCTCCGGTCGTGCCGGGCACGATGTGCCTCGGTGGCCGCACGCTGAGTGTGGCCAATGTTCAGTTTGCCTCAGCGGATCCTTGGTTCCCAGGACTGAGGCGCTCCAGCAACGTCGTGAGAACCGCATCAGGCACCTGGCAACGCAGGGATTTCTGAAGACGTTTCCGGCGTCGTGCTTCCTCGAGACAGTCCTCACTGGGACATAGGTAGGCCGATCGACCCATTCCCTCGTCCAGGAGGACCCCATCCTTGTGGTCGCGGATCACACGCCAGAGCTGGCGACGATCCAGGAGCTGGCGACAGGCCACGCAGCGACGCAGGATGGGTCTTGAAGTCACCGGGCTCCCTCACTGTCAGCTCCGGCTTCGGTGCCGACGGCTTTCGTTTCTTCCGGGATGTCCTCACTCACGGGTTGAACCTCGTCCTCTGATTCTTCCTCTGAGGGTGCATCGTCCAGGGGTTGCTCCTCAACAAGCTGATCTTCGCTGGCCAGATCATCGCCAGCCAAAGCGTCATCCTGCGGATAATCCTCCTCATCTTCGGGAAGGGGATAAAGCTCACGGAGCCGTGCATCCTCTTCTGCACGTGCGGCCTGTTCAGCAGCAAGTCGTTCTTCGGCTTCCTGCTGGAGCGCTTCCTCCTGCTCCCGCTGGGAGATCAGTTCAGCAACAACCGCATCCTCTGATGCTTGGTCGTATTCGGTTGAATTTTTGATGTCGATCTTCCATCCGGTCAATCGAGCTGCAAGACGAACATTTTGCCCTTCCCGACCAATGGCCAGACTGAGCTGATCGGGGGGCACGAGCACGTGGGCATGTTGCCCGACGGGGTCGACAAGACGCACCATTTCGACACGCGCGGGGCTGAGGGAATTGGCGATGTACTGACTGGGGTCGTGAGACCAGCGGATGACATCAATTTTTTCTCCACGCAGCTCGTTCACCACTTGCTGAATCCTTGATCCTCTGGCTCCAATGCATGCGCCAACAGGATCAACTTCCCGCTCAATGCTGTCGACAGCCACCTTGGTGCGAGGTCCGACCGAGCGTGAGGGGGGGTTTGCCTCTCTCGCTACAGCAACGATGCGAACGGATCCTTCCTGAATCTCAGGAACTTCATTCTCGAAGAGATAGACAACCAGACCTGCATTGGAGCGGCTGACAAACAATTGCGGTCCACGGCGGGGAACCTCGGAAACCTCCTTAAGAAAAACTTTGAAGGTGGCGTTGGCCCTGTAATTGTCGTTGGGGAGCTGGTCCCGTCGAGGCAGCTCTGCCTCGACTTCCGGACGCCCGAGTCCTGAACTGACGGCCATGATCACCGACTGGCGCTCGAAGCGGATCACACGAGCGGTGAGGACAGGATCCTCAAGATCAGCGAATTCCTCCTGAATCATTCGCCGTTGTTGGTCACGCAGTTTCTGGGCCAGAACCTGTTTCGTTGTGGCCGCAGCCATCCGGCCGAAATCCTCTTTCTCCGGCGTGACGTCCAGAACAACGGTGTCACCAGCCTGTGCATCCTCAGCGACCTGCATCACCTCGGCGAGGGCAATTTGATGGTCTTCGCTTTCGACTTCTTCGACGATGATCTTGCTGGCCAAGACCCGATATCCCTCTTCATCGAGATCAAGGCCGACATCGAAGTTGCTGAAATAGTCCTCATCGAAGGGGTCTTCACTGATCCCGAGATAAAGGGTTCGTCGGTAACGTTCATACCCCTTCAGGAGGGCTTCCCTCAGTGCCGCTTCAACCACTTGTGGGGGCAGCTTCTTCTCTTCACTGATGTCATCAATCAGGGTGCTGAGTCCAGGAAGCAGTACGAGAGCCATCGAATCAGGTAAAGGAGAATGCGGTGCTGTTAGTTGCCGGGGGTGGTGAGACGAACATTGATCACCTGCTCGCGAGGAATGGTTTTGATTCGCCCGCGGATGTTGATCTGCAAGGTCTCGTCATTGCGCTCAAGTAACAATCCTTCGATGCATCGCTCGACGTTGTCTTTGTCCTGGTGGACCACTTCAACGGGAAAGCCGCGAAAGGTATGGAAATCGCGGTCGCTGGAGAGCTGTTCTCCGATGCCCGGACTGCTGATCTCCAGAACGTATGCCTCTGTGAGCAGCTGGGTGTTTTCCAGAGCTTCCCCAAGGATGCCACTGAAGCGTGCGCAATCATCAAGGTTGACATCGGCGCCACTGCGATGCCTGATCTGAACCTCCAGGGTCATTGGACGGGTATGGGTGAGCAAGGAAATTCCGCAAAGATCAAAGGACTGATCTGAGGCGACATTCCCTGTCAGGGATTCGAGTTCTGGAAGAAGAGGGTGCGGCAAAGGTGACGTGGTGTCGGACGCTGTCCGACGGGCAATTCAGTTGTGACCTGTCTTCCGAGGAAGAGGCCTGCCGGACACTTTTCAATAATAGAAGACCGTCAGGACCCGGACTCCGCCGCGCTGATCGGCGGCCGTTGGGTCCTGACGACAGGAAAGAATTGTGGGCCTTGTTCGCTGTGGACCTGGTTCGCTGTGGAGTTCGTTTTGCAGACAACAGCGGTTCAGGCCGGAGCTTGCATTCGAAGCGACATTCGATGTCCGGCCTGGATCTTGCAATTCAGCTGGTCTTGGACCGATCGACGACGAGGCCGATGGGCCCGAAGGCGCTGAGATCGGTTGGAGATGCTGTTGAAGAGATCACCAGTTCACAAACCCTCCGCTGCCGTTTCTCCAGCCACCACCATTGCCCCATCCGCCGCGGTAGGAGCCATTCCCCCAGGACGGGCGGCTGTTGCTCCACTTATTGCCGCTCTTGCCGTTTTTCCACTTGCCGGAGCCACGGCTGTTTTTGAATTTATGGCCGCCGCCGTTGCCCCACTTGCTTTTGGCCATGAGCTCACCGTCGAGCTCGGGGGCCTTGAGCAGGGTGCTCCAGCTGCCGTTGCGAACGCTTTCGATGCGCGCATCGATGCTGTTGAGCTGGTCAGGAGTGCTGAAGGACGATGAGGCTTCTGCGCTTTGGCAGAGAACAGCACTGGAGGCGATCAGAGCCTGGAAGGCGATCAGGGAACGTTTCATCTGTTTAAGAGGATTGGGCTTGAGTCGCTAGGGCAAAACAGTTGTTTTTGCCAGGCTGCACGTCAGTTGGCTGCTTTGACGCTTGTCGACATTTCCGCGGTAGTGCTGAGGATTAGTGAATAGAGACCGCTGATCGCGGGTTGGCTGAGCTTCACACTGCTGTCTGGGCCGATCCAACGGTTCACCATCTCGCGAGTGCCGGCATCTCCATCGACGTAGGCCTGCATCATCTGGCCAAGCGCGACGTTGGTTTGGGACAGCAACTTGCCGTTGTTCTGGTTCACGATGCAGCTGATGCCGGATCGGCCATAGGGGCGAAGCGGCACCAGGTCAGAGCTGCTGGCAGAGCTGTTGGCTGCTAGCCACAACGTTCCTCCTCCAAGGGTGTTCAACGCCCCACTGTCGAAGGCTGCAAGCGCCTCAGCGGGGGTATTAAACCTCTGAAGGGTCACATCGGGAATCACATTTTTAAGAACTTTCGCGGAAGCGGACCCTTTCACAACGCCGATCGTTTGACCTGTGAGGGAATCGGGTGTTCCATCCAGCTTTGCTTTGGTCAGCAACCGGGTGCCGCCGATTGCAAAGGGCAAGCTGTAGCTCACCTTTTGGGCTCGCGTCCAGGTAAAAGCAACGCCGCAGGCAATGTCCGACTGACCTGATGCAATGGCGTTCAAGCCATCCCTAACGTTCCCAACTGTGTTGAAGCTCACCGCTGAATATCCAGCCTGGTTCTTGATCTGCTCAAGGACGTCAACGCCGAGCCCCTCGTAGCTGTCACCGCTGCGTTGGTAAAGAGGCTTGACGTCTTCAAAAATCACAGCTTTGAGCGTTTGGCCTGGAGCGGCTAAGGCGCTGCCCGGGGCCAGGGCTGTGGAGAGGAGAGCGAGCGCGCCGACCGTTTGGATGAAGCGAACAGGCATACCTGGAAAGGATTTCCCAATGATCTAGCTGCACATGTCATGGCTGGCAGCTGGTCGTTTCGAATTGGACCGAAATGGCGGTTGATTCGGACCGTCTGCCCCACGAACTTTCACTCCCCTCGTCCAGTTAGAGACTTCTTAATTGCATCCCTGAACGGAAATTCGGTAGCTGAAACCAGTGCCTCCGGGATCCTTGTTGGCGCCGATTTTGAAGTTCACCTGGCTGATGCCCTTGCCTGGTGGTGGGGAAAAAGGCCCGAATTGTGCGCCAGTGCCGGTTGGCGGTTTCATCCGCTGGTCCACAACCTTCATGGAGCCTCCACCGGCAAACTTCAGAAATGCCTCAATCGGATATTCCCCAGGTTGCCCATCGGTTGAATCCGCTGTGAAAAACAGCTTGAAGCTTTGGTAGGGCTGATCCACGACAAAATCAGTGTTCCAGTTGGTGCGACCAACCGCATTCCCGATCAGGCCCTTGGGACGTTCAACGCGTTTTTTCACGATGTATGGCTCGGGCCCACTGCCGTTGCCTCCAAGAGGCATCAGAAACTTGCATGCAGCAAGGCTCTCAACGGGTGCCAAGAGACCGATGCCAAATGCGGCGCCAAGCAGGAGAAGGTTGGTGTGTTTCATTGAGACATCAAAACGTGATAAGAAAAAATCAAACAGCTTGGTTGACGGCTGCTTGTTGAAGTGGTGGACCTTCCTCAAAGCGTTCGAGGAGGACCTTGACAGGGATCTGAGTCCCGAAGCGGCAGGCATGGGTTTCGCTTGAGGCCAGCGTGCCGTGTTCCCAGAATTTGTTGCTGCCGTTGCCTCCACCGCAGAGCCCGAAGTACTCGCAGCTCTTTTGGCAGCTGTCGACCCCGCGGCTCATGTCATTCATGAGCCGTTTGAATTGGTCGGTCTGTGTGGACTCCACAAGGGAAAGATCCCGCAGATTTCCGAGATTGAAGCTGCCGTAACGGTCGCTTGCAACTGAGAGCAATTCCGGATCGAATGTTGAGAAATTGCCCTGGGAATCGACGCTCAGAATGGAAAAAGGTCGATTGAGCTCGTTCTGCTTCATGCGTTGTTCTCCCTGAATCAGGCCGATCACCTGATCGAATTCCCGAAGAATCACCGGATAGCCGTCTTTTTCGCTCAGACGCCAGAAAGCACGGAGGAAATTGGTGTATTTCTCCTCCATCTCGGAACCCTGCATGGAAGAGGTGGTGTTGATCCCCTCCTGTTCCTCCACGTTGAATCCGACGTCGTGAATGCCGTGGTCGCGGAAGAATCGGTACATCCGCTCCGGCTGTTCCATGGCTTCGGCGGTCAGCACCGAGATGCAGTGGAAGGGCACGTCATTGCGATGCAGTGCCTCGATCCCTTTCATGGCCAGGGCATGGGAGCCACGCCCGTTGCGGAAGCGTCGGTGGGCGTCGTGAATCTCAAGGGGGCCATCAACACTGATTCCGACAACGATGCGATTGCGGTGAAAGCAGTCACACCAGTCGTCATTGATCAGGGTCGCGTTGGTCTGAACGTGCTGATCGAACTGCAAGCCCTTGGCGCCGAAGCTGTCAAGGGAACGGTGCAAGATGGCCGTTGCTTCGTCGTACCAGCTGCTGGGAAGGGTCAGCGGTTCTCCTGCATGCCAGACCAGGGAGAATTCCGGGCCGGCATAAGGACTTTCCAAAATCCTCTGGATCAGCAGAGGCAACATCTCCAGATCAAAGACGCGCTTTTTCTGTCGATCAGGCAAGTAGCAGTACGAGCAATCGAGATTGCACAGGGATGTGGACTGAACCACGACGAGGCCGATGGGCCCGAAGGCGCTGAGATCGGTTGGAGATGCTGTTGAAGAGATCACCAGTTCACAAACCCTCCGCTGCCGTTTCTCCAGCCACCACCATTGCCCCATCCGCCGCGGTAGGAGCCATTCCCCCAGGACGGGCGGCTGTTGCTCCACTTATTGCCGCTCTTGCCGTTTTTCCACTTGCCGGAGCCACGGCTGTTTTTGAATTTATGGCCGCCGCCGTTGCCCCACTTGCTTTTGGCCATGAGCTCACCGTCGAGCTCGGGGGCCTTGAGCAGGGTGCTCCAGCTGCCGTTGCGAACGCTTTCGATGCGCGCATCGATGCTGTTGAGCTGGTCAGGAGTGCTGAAGGACGATGAGGCTTCTGCGCTTTGGCAGAGAACAGCACTGGAGGCGATCAGAGCCTGGAAGGCGATCAGGGAACGTTTCATTGGTGCGTTGGTGGGGTCGTGCTGGATGTGGGGGAGTTAGTCAGTCGTTTGCTGGTTTTGCTGGTCCGTGCCCTCATCAGGCGTTGCGGTGTCCGGAGTGGCTGCAGCTGCTTCCGGTGACTCCGCAGTTTCTGCTTGCTGTGATTCGACTGGATCCTTCACATTCGTGGAAATCTCAGCCGTCGTGCCCAGCATGATCCGGTAGAGCGCACTGATGGTGGATTCGGAGAGATCGATGGCGCTGTCTGGGCCCACCCAACGGTTGATCATTTCCCGGGATCCGGCATCTCCATCCACATAGGCCTGCATCATCTGGCCGATCGCAAGGTTGGCGGCGGAGAGCAACTTGCCGTTGTCTTGCTTGACGACACAACCAATGCCCGATCGACCGTAGGGACGGTCTGGGACGAGGGAGGTTGACGTTTCGCCTTTGTTGGAAGCCAGCCAGAGCGTGGGACCTCCCAGAATTTCAACGTCACCCTTCTCGAGAGCATCAATCGCTTCGGCTGAGGTGGCGAAGCCGGTGAATTCAGCGCTGGGAACCACATCACCGAGAACTTTGGCTGAAGCGGAGTCAGCGATCACACCGATCGTTTTTCCGGTGAGGGATTCCGGGGTCCCATCCACTCCGGCTCCCGCCAAAAGACGCGTGCCTCCGATCGCAAACGGCAGGCTGAAATTCACCGTCTTGGCTCGATCCCATGTGAAGGACACACCGCAAGCGATGTCGGCTTCGCCGGACGTGATCGCCTTGAATCCATCGGTGACCGAGCTGGCTGGCACAAATTCAACGGAGGAGAGCCCCGCTTCATCTTTCACGTGGTTGATGACGTCCACCGCAAATCCTTCATAGGTATCGCCTTCCTTTGAGGCAAACGGCTTGCCTTCGAGCACAACGGCCTTGAGAACCCCGCTGTCGGGCGCGTCAGCTGCTGTCTTGTCGTTCGTCCCGGAGTCTGCTGACGTTCCGCTCTCAGGCGTGCTTGCACAGGAGGTGAGCAGGGCGATGGCTCCGATTACTCCAAGAATCCGGAAGCGCATAAAAGTGCCGATCACATCCTCGTTTTCTAGACACCAAAGGGGTTTGTGGCTTTCGACTGCAGCAGATTGACGCGATCGGCGTTTGATCGGGACCAAGATGGAGCGCTAATGCGTAGACGTTGATGCTGCGAGCCCTGCTGTCGCTGGTGATGACCATGGTTGTCGTCGCGCAACCTGCTGTTGCTCTGGAGCACAGTTTCGTGGCTGATGTGGTGCGCCGTGTTGCTCCCTCGGTTGTCCGAATCGACACCGAGAGGCCGGTAGAACGCCAGCCCTTCGATCCAACGCTGATCGACCCGCTTCTTCGCGATTTGCTGGGAGATCCGCCTTTTGGGCCTGAGCGGGAGCGCGGTCAGGGTTCAGGGGTTCTGATCGACGAAAAGGGCCTGGTGCTCACCAATGCGCACGTGGTGGAACGCGTTGAGTCCGTCAGTCTCACCCTCGCCGATGGTGAGCAACGTGATGGGCAGGTCATCGGAACGGACCCAGTCACGGATCTTGCCCTCGTGCGTTTGGACGGCAGGAACCCTCCCCCGTCCGCTCCTCTTGGTGACTCCGAAGCGCTCCAGGTTGGTGACTGGGCGATTGCGCTTGGAACGCCCTACGGACTGGAGAAAACAGTCACCCTTGGCATCGTCAGCAGTCTGCACCGCAACATCAACAGCCTTGGTTTTTCAGACAAGCGACTGGATCTGATTCAGACGGATGCAGCGATCAATCCAGGCAACTCCGGTGGGCCTCTGGTCAACGCCGCCGGAGATGTGATCGGGATCAACACGTTGGTGCGTTCCGGGCCAGGGGCAGGTCTCGGGTTTGCGATCCCGATCAATCTCGCCAGGGGTGTGGTTGATCAGCTGCTCGATAAAGGACAGGTGGTTCACCCCTACATCGGGCTGCAGTTGATCCCTCTCACGGCGCGCATCGCCCGGGAGCACAACCGCGATCCAAATGCGCTGGTGCAGTTACCCCAGCGAAACGGCGCTCTGGTCCAGTCCGTTCTTCCCGACAGTCCTGCTGAACGCGGTGGGTTGCACCGCGGTGATCTGGTGGTGGCCGTTGGCGATACGGCGATTTCTGACCCCCAGGGTCTGCTTGCGGTGGTGGATCGCTCAGAGCTTGGAGAACCCCTTCCGCTGAAGGTGATACGCAATGACCGTGAGCTCAGCCTGGCCGTGAAACCAGAAGCTCTGCCGGGGATGGGCTGACACCCTTGCTACGTTCCCGCGAAATCACCTGATTCCATGGCGGATCTCCAGACGCAGATGAAACAAGCGGTGGCTGATGCCGCCGTTGATCAGATCAAGGACGGCATGGTTCTTGGCCTTGGATCCGGTTCGACCGCCGCATTGATGATCAAAGGGTTGGGTTCCAGGCTTGCGAGTGGAGATCTCAAGGACATCGTCGGCGTCACAACCTCCTTCCAGGGTGAAGTTTTGGCTGCCGAGCTCGAGATCCCCCTGCTCAGTCTCAATGCCGTCAGCAAGATTGATCTGGCGATCGATGGGGCCGATGAAGTGGATCCCGCGTTTCAGTTGATCAAGGGAGGAGGGGCCTGTCACGTCCAGGAAAAGCTTGTGGCTGCACGTGCTGAACGGTTTGTGGTTGTCGTCGATTCCACCAAGCTCGTGGATCGCCTCAATCTCGGTTTTCTTCTCCCTGTCGAGGTGCTGCCTGGGGCCTGGCGTCAGGTGCAGCAACAGCTGTCATCCATGGGTGGATCCGCTGAACTGCGGATGGCTCAACGCAAGGCTGGGCCTGTTGTCACGGATCAGGGCAATCTCGTTCTCGACGTGAAGATGGATGGAGGAATTGCAGATCCCGCTGCCTTGGAGATCGCCATTAACAACATCCCAGGGGTGCTTGAAAACGGATTGTTCGTGAACCTCACCGATGAAGTTCTCGTTGGCGAAATTGTCGATGGGGTTGCTGGAGTGCGCAGCCTTGAAAAGCGTCTTAGCTGAGGCGCAACCGAACCGATTCCGCATGGCTGTGCAGTCCCTCGCTGCCAGCCAGCTGACGAACCGCTGATCCAGTCGCTTCCAATGCTGTTCTGTTGAAACCGATCATCGAGGTGTGCCGCATGAATGTTTCGACACTTAAAGCGCCGCTGAAGCGTGCTGCTCCACAGGTGGGCAGGGTGTGATTCGGTCCGGCGAGATAATCACCAACGGCTTCGGGTGACCAAGGGCCGAGAAAAATGGCGCCGGCGTTTTGTATCCGCTCAGCGAGCGGCTCTGGACGCTCCACAAGCAGTTCCAGATGTTCCGGAGAAAACTGGTCGCTCAGCTTGGCGCAGGTTTCGAGGTCTTCGCAGATCACGATCAGTCCCCAATCCTTCAAGGACGCTTCACAGATCTCACGTCGTGGGTGGTTTTGTAGTTGTTGAGCGATCTCAGCTCCAATGGTGTCCGCCAAGCGCGGATCGGTTGTGATCAGCACGGCCGCCGCGAGTGGATCATGCTCCGCCTGGGCCAGGAGATCGGCGGCAACATGGCGGGGATTTGCGCTGTGATCTGCGATCACCAGCACTTCACTCGGTCCGGCCATCGAATCAATGCCCACCACGCCGTAAACCGCCTGCTTGGCGAGGGTGACGTAGATGTTCCCGGGGCCGCTGATCACATCCACTTTCGGCACACTTTCTGTGCCGAAGGCCATGGCAGCAATGGCTTGGGCACCCCCGATGCGCAACACCGTTCGAATGCCGGCAAGGTGCGCTGCCCCGAGCACCACAGGATTGACCTGTCCGTCTGCGGCGGCCGGTGAACAGATCACAATCTCCTGGACTCCGGCGACGCGTGCCGGCACGGCATTCATCAACACGGTGCTGGGATAAGCCGCTCTGCCGCCTGGGACGTACAGCCCTGCCCGTTTGACCGGGCGCCAACGCCGACCGAGTTGTTCGCCATGGGGTCCTTCCATGGCGATATCAACAGGGCGTTGGCGTTGGTGGAATTCCTTGATGCGGCGATGGGCGAGCTCGAGGGCATCCCGCAGGTCCATCGGCATCTGAGTCCAGGCTTCCTCCAGGGCTGCTTCAGGAACGGCAACCGGGTCAGGTCTGAATCGGTCGAAACGCTCTGTGTAGTCCATCAGGGCTGTATCACCGCGCTGACGAACAGCCGCAAGGATCGAATCCACCTTCGACCTCGCCTCAAGCTGTTTGTCGTCCACTGTTCTGGAGGCCAGTCCCTTCAGCGCATGCTCCGCTTGCTGAACATCGCTCACCACCCGCATTGGGAAGGGTGCCAGGTCTGACATCACGTCGGAAGGACTGCTCAGGGGCAAAGGGTGGATCGCTGAACCAGGCTCATCAAGTTAGGCCCCGGCTTCGGGATCAGAGGGATGGCGAAGGCAGTTGAGTAAGGTGATGGATTGTTCGCCCCGATTCCGCCTCAGTGGCCAATAACAAAGCAGCGAAAAAGCGTATTGAGATCGCTGAGCGCAATCGTCTGCGCAACCGCACCTATAAGTCCTCACTCCGGACCCTGATGAAGCGGTGTTTCAGTGCCTGTGACGCCTACAGCCAGGAACCAGGTGATGGTGCCAAGGCTTCCGTTCAGGCATCGATGAACGCGGCGTTCAGCAAGATCGACAAGGCGGTCAAGGTCGGCGTGCTGCATCGCAACAATGGAGCCAACCAGAAGTCTCGGATTTCAGCGGCAGTCCGCCGGGTTCTTGAGCCTGCAAGCTGAGTAGGGTTTTGAGTCGGCAGAATGAGCTGAAGGCGCGTTTCGGCTCTCTTGTCGTCCATTCCGACCCTGATTGACAGTCATTGCCACATCGTTTTCCGGAACTTCGATGAAGATCTGGATGATGTGGCTGCTCGATGGCGGGACGCGGGGGTTTCCGCATTGCTCCATGCCTGCGTGGAGCCTTCGGAAATTCCGGCGATTCGCGCGTTGGCAGATCGCTTCCCGGAGATGCGTTACTCCGTAGGGGTCCATCCCCTTGATACGGAACACTGGCGCGATGACACCGTTTCAGTGCTGAGACGAGCCGCTCAGGACGATTCCCGGGTCGTGGCCATTGGTGAACTCGGTCTCGATCTGTTCCGTGAGAAGAATCTCGAGGAGCAGCTGCAAGTGCTGCAACCCCAGCTGGATCTGGCCGTTGAACTTGATCTTCCCGTGATCATTCATTGCAGAGATGCGGCGGAGCCAATGCTCCAAGAGCTGCGATCTCGCAAGCCGGACGGACGCTGTCCCCGTGGGGTGATGCATTGCTGGGGAGGCACCCCTGAGGAAATGGTGGGATTCCTTGATTTGGGGTTTTACATCAGCTTCAGCGGTACGGTCACCTTCCCCAAGGCCGTTTCAACCCACGACTGTGCCAGGCAGGTGCCGGAGGATCGCTTCCTCGTTGAAACGGATTGTCCATTTCTGGCGCCTGTTCCACGCCGAGGCAAACGAAACGAGCCGGCATTCGTGGCCTCTGTTGCGTCGCGGGTCGCCGAGCTCCGTGGAGTGGATCTTGAAACCGTTGCTGCCAGCAGTACGCACAACGCCCGCAGCCTGTTTGCGCTGCCATGACACAGGTCGCGAGTGTGTGGCGGCCAAACCTCTAGGATGTAAGATGTTGTATTGGCCTGGCCATGGGTGGGTTCGTCCCGATCCGTGGAGCCCGAAGCGTCCATTCCCTTCCGGTGCACTTGTCGTCGTC
>CAZJLQ010000007.1:0-13827 GCA_964546675.1 uncultured Synechococcus sp. | reverse complement strand
CTCAAGGATACCTTCCCTTGCCGAAAACAGTACATATTTATGGTCCTTGTTCATTCATAAAAACCATAGAAAGCTGAACATGCTGCTTTGATGTCGCGGTGAAGGTGCCAAGTTCGCACTTTTGACACATCCGCATGTCAAATTCTGCATGACAGAACAACCAACGCCAGCGGAGCGCACACGAACAAAGGTTGTCTGATTAGCTCCATTAATCATTGCAAGCACACTTGCCAATCACTATGACGAGAATTGTCCGAATATGTAATAATAAATCAACCGCAGGGGTTGGGAAGCCTGTGGATGTTGTTGGAAAGAGCGTGCCGCTACGGTGCGCTTTTTTCTTTGAGAAAAATCTTAGGCCTCAACGGACACAACAACGCTGAGCGAAACTTCGCCCAATCCATCAGCTTTTTTGGATCCGATCATGAATAGATCGAGGAGAAAGGAGAGAACTGGCCTGAGTGACTGGGCTCAAAGACAGATCGCCTTGAACATTCCCTAAAAGACGATTCGATATCCGCTGCTTGGCTGAAGAAGAGTTGGCTCAGTCACGCCAAAAGCCGATGTTGTCATTGTTGACCTCGAGAACGTTAGTTTCCATGAGGCAACAAGAGTTGATTAGAAAAGCGACGACAGACATCCCAGCCATCGCAACAGCCCGCAACCCAAGCTTCATCCGTACCGAACAGTCAATCGAGGCCAGGAAAGAACCAGATTCTTAAAGCTTCTCTTAAATTTCTTTCATCGAGAACAAAATGGATGGTTTTTGTATTGCGTGATACTTACAGGACATAACAGTCTTGGTGGGAGCACAACATTCACTTAGATTGATGTTAAGTAAAAGCTAACGATGAATTCTTCTTCGAACAAAGACGATTGGGTAAAAACACAACGACGCAAGTACAACCAGCCGATTGACATGGATTCATTGATTTGGGTACGAAATCACTTGATGCATCTTGAGACTGAGAAGCGATGGGCAGACAGGATCAGTGTGTTTGAAGAATTCTTTCCGAACGACGCCATGATTCCACGCATTGAATAACATTTACTATTACAAATTGCCTTATAATTAATACAATTAACATCTGCAATATCGCCTAATTGACATACAAATTTCATAAACTTTTGTTCAAACGAGTGAATCCAACCTGGCGACAGGCCAAACTCATTCTTCGTCTTGAATTAAAAGCATAAAGTCAAAAGACAGAGGATTGCACAGCTTTTGCCAAAAAATTCAAAAACCGCTCTATATCAAAAGGCCTTTGTTCTTTGGCTCGATATTAAGTTTCAACGAATTTAACGACGCAGCACATCTCAATCCACAGTCATTCTTCGAAAGACAAGCAAGAGACCCATCTTGGCGATACCTCTTTTGAGCATAGAAAAATCATTCACCATCTTTGCGCTTGCCAAACTTTTAAGCTTTATAAGTCGCAAGGCTGACATGCTTAGCAACTATGCAAAGAGCAGCATGCCAACTTCAATTTAAAAAGGGAAGGCTTTCAATTATGCTTTCCAAGCATGCGGCAACCCGTTATACAGAACACTGCAAAATCTCCCATCGAGCATCACCCTTACGACTTGATACAAACAAGCAAAGCAGGCAATCAGTAGAACTTAAATTCCAATATATGGTTGAGAATAAATGCAAAAAATCACGCTTAGGTACCGAGCACACAGGCTTTCACATTGTTTTGCCAAGGCGCATTGCTAAGGCTTGGACGCTGATCCGAAATTCAATCCTGCGGGTCGCCCAAGAGTCTGCCAAGAGCTTTAATAAAAAATAGTACCATTCCAACCAGAGAACATGATAGAGAATCAATCATCTGTCTACCCAAATCCATCAATGCATAATCATTAAAAAATTTGGACCTGATTAACTGACTGCAGCACCAATCAAATTCGAGCAGTCGAGTAAGCACACAGCGTTAGACGAACCAAACCCGTTGATCGTCCACACAACTACCGTCCAGTATCTTGGTTGAATTAAGTCAAGAATGAGCTGAATGGCGGAAAGGGCAACGAAAGCAGTTGCATTTGATTTTTGATGGCGGTGGTTTCGAATCGTGCTTGAAACCGATGGTTAGCCAAGAACGAATGTCTCTGGAGCCTCCGGGTGATTGGTCTGTCAAGAGATCGTGGATGAGAACGGAGTTAATAGTCATTCTCAAGGAATCTCCTAGAGAGATCCTGGTCTCTGAGGGGAGGGGAGGTACTCAATCCACCGTCAGGTGACGATTCGGGTAGTGCATTCTCAGCCAACCATTGAAGACGACCCTGTCGATCCCACCCAGGGGAGCATGCGTTGGCGACTGGCGTGCGGTTGAACTGAGTTTGCAAGAAAGCCACGGCTGGGCGGGTGCCCTTCATGAGCATGGATCTTTATGGATCCTTGATTCCGTGTCGAGCAACCCAAGTATTCAACCTTCAAAAGCCACCTGCATGGCAAATCCAACCACGGCCAAATATTTTGAACGAGAAGGTAGTGGCTCGTTTTTGATTCAATGAAACTTACTGCAAATACTGGGATCTGAGAGTATTCGCAACGTTGGTGCCAGCAGTCAGTCAGCTGGATAAACGCAGGTTTGAAGCTCTGAAGCCAACACCAGGAACCAGTCCGTGAGAGTTGGCTGGCTGTTCATTTAATGGGATGAATCGTTGACAGTCTGCTCAGCAATCCGCTATGAATTAGACATCCATTGGGGATTAAATCAATGCTGACTGGTGCCGACCTCCTCGCAAAGGTGAAGGACTTGGGTGACGTCTCGAAGTCCGACCTTGTTCGTGCTTGTGGATACGTCTCCTCCAAGAAAGATGGTGGCGACCGTCTGAACTTCACAGCGTTCTATGAAGCTCTCCTGGAAGCCAAAGGCGTCAACTTGGCCTCAGGTGGAGCTGCCATTGGTAAGGGTGGTCGCAAGCTCAGCTATACAGCAACGGTTCAGGGAAATGGCAATCTGCTGGTGGGTAAGGCCTACACAGCGATGTTGGACCTCAACCCTGGCGATGAGTTTCAGATCAAATTGGGTAAAAAAGCGATTCGTCTGATTCCAGTTGGTGCTGAAGACGACGCTGAGGATTGATCACACGCTGATTCGGGGGCGAAGATCCGAAGAATTTTCTCGAATTCAAAATTAAATTCCATCTTGCCCTGTCACCCTCATGACAGGGTTTTTTCATGCTCCAATCCGGCGGTTGTTCCAACCCCGGTAACGCACAACACAACTGCGACGTTTCACAGCACAGTGTTGATGTTTCCATCCGTGGAACCGCTTGATTGGATCTCGCTTGTCGATGGCCTCTGATCAGGAACCTTCATCTGCCATGACAGACATCTGCAATGACAGTGCCGTGCTGAGGAAGAAGGAGCTTCGCAAGCACTACCGAAACCAACGACACAAACAGCCACTCCGGATTACTGCCCTGGATCGGCTCGTTCTTGATGAGGTTGGTCAATGGGCGCTCCATGCCTCCTCTGAGGCTTGGCTTGGTCTCTACTGGCCTTTGCCGGGGGAGATCGACCTTCGATTCCTTCGGAATCACTACAACATTGCGCTTCCTTGTTCGAGTCAGGACGGATCCATGGTTTTTCGCCCGTGGGGCCAATCCGCGTTGCAACCCGATGGTTGTGGCATCCCAGCACCCTGCGGTGATGGAGCGCTCTCAGCATCGGACCTCTTTTTGATGCTTGTTCCTGCACTTGCAATGGATCGCCATGGCATTCGTTTGGGTTATGGCGGCGGTTTTTATGACCGTTTACGTGCTCAAACGGAATGGCGAGCTGTGCCAGCGCTCGTTGTGATCGAAGCGGCCTTTTTGAAAGAAACAGCCCTTCCCCGTGATGCGTGGGATGTGGCGTTTGATGGGTGGATCACGGAACAGGGAGCTGGCAGGCCCGGAATCCCGGCCGCATCATGAGCATTCCAAACTGCCTCGCGATGCGATCCGTTCTTGCGACATTGCTGATAGCAACAGCTATCGGAGCACCATCCCAGGCGCACCAGATTGAAACTGCTCTGGACTATTTGGAAGGTGACCTTGAACTTAGAAGTCGTTTCTCCAATGGCGAACCAGCCACCGGCGCTGTCATCAGACTGCTGAATGAAGACGGAAGTCCCGGTCCTGAACTCGGACGCACCGACACCGATGGGCTGCTTCGGTTGGACCTGAGCGAGGTCAGAGACGGGCGCCACGAGCTCCAGGTTGATGGCGGCCCAGGCCATCGTGACTACTTGGAAATCCCAGTCAGCGCAGGACGTGTCCGAATCGATGAAGTCGTGCAAGGACCAATGATCCTGGCAATGGTCGGCTTGCTGGTTAGCGTGCGTCGTCGACGCATCTGATCAAAGCCATGGCCACCCAGACCGGCAGTGAGGCTTTGGACCGGATGGTGGAACGACTTGGCAGCACAGCCGACCCAAAACGCCGCTACGAGTACGTTCTCTGGCTTGCGAAAAAACTGAATGCCCTGCCGACCGAGGAGCAGACCGATGACATACGCGTCAGAGGATGCGTTTCCCAAGTGTTTGTTCGTGGAGAACTCGACAACGGCGTGATGCGCTGGCGCGGCGATTCCGATGCCCTGATTACCAAGGGGTTATTGGCACTCCTGATTCAAGGTCTGGACGGTCTCACCCCCGAGCAGGTCCAGGCCGTCGATCCCGCTTTCATTGAAGCGACAGGACTTCAGGCCAGTTTGACGCCATCGCGAGCGAATGGGTTCCTCAACATTTTGCGGATGATGCAGGCTCAAGCCCGAGCTCAGACCAGCTGACGTTCAAGAGTTCACCGATTCATAGAGTCGGTGGGTTGTCAACAGTGTGGATCAACGGGAATGGTTTCAAGGATCGGCGTCGGGCTGCTGGGTCTGGGCACTGTTGGTGGTGGCGTGGCGTCAATCCTGCTGTCCCCCCAGGAGCGTCACCCTTTGGTGGCTGACCTTGAACTCATACGCGTCGCAGTAAGAGATCTCAGTCGCCCAAGACCCATCGAACTGCCGGCAGAACTCCTGACGACTGACCCCCAGGCGGTGGTGTCAGACCCCTCCGTTGATGTGGTTGTTGAAGTGATTGGTGGGATCGAGCCAGCACGCAGCTTGATCATGCAGGCCATCAAAGCCGGTAAATCAGTAGTTACGGCCAACAAAGCAGTGATCGCACGACACGGCCAGGAGATTGCGCAAGCTGCTGCAGAAGCCGGTGTCTACGTCCTGATCGAAGCAGCTGTCGGCGGAGGCATCCCGATCATTGAGCCACTCAAGCAATCGCTCGGTGGGAACAGGATTGATCGCGTCAGCGGGATCATCAATGGCACAACCAACTACATCCTGACCCGCATGGCCAACGAGGGAGTGGCCTACGCAGATGTTCTGGCCGAAGCGCAGCGTCTGGGGTACGCCGAAGCAGATCCAGCTGCTGATGTCGACGGGCTCGACGCTGCGGACAAGATCGCCATCCTTTCAACGCTGGCCTTCGGAGGAGCTGTAGACCGCAGCGCTGTACCAACAGATGGCATCAGCCAACTGCAGGGGAGAGATGTGGAATACGCCAACCAATTGGGATATGGGGTGAAATTATTGGCCGTCGCAGAACGGATGGAAGGCGCCTCCGCTGACGCGCCTCTACCGCTGTCCCTTCGCGTGCAACCCACCCTGGTTCCCAAGGACCATCCCCTCGCCGGAGTGCACGGGGTGAACAACGCCATCCTTGTGGAAGGTGACCCGATCGGACGCGTGATGTTCTACGGGCCAGGAGCCGGAGAAGGACCAACCGCCTCTGCTGTTGTGGCCGATATCCTCAACATCGCAGGAATTAAACAGGCCGGTGCCGACGGCAAAGGCAGCCTTGATCCACTGCTCGCTGCAGGAAGCTGGCGCGATTGTGAACTGGTCGATCCCGACAAGATCCGCCAAAGGCATTACGTGCGTTTCAACACATCTGACACTCCCGGTGTCATTGGACGGATTGGAAGCTGTTTCGGCGATCGAAACGTCTCAATCCAATCAATCGTGCAATTCAACGCAACTGATGCTGGGGCTGAAATTGTGGTGATCACCCATGAAGTCAGTCAGGGCCGGATGAATGACGCTTTAGAGACAATCAGAGAAATGCCGGAAGTCTCCGGACTGGCCGCTCATCTTGGGTGCCTTTGACTTCAACGGCACTTCGCAGAAGGTCTGGAATGAACTCCGACCGAGCGCGCGAAGTGTCAAGATCAATCAACGTTCAGGTCTGCCAATCCAGATCTGTGCTCTTAACGGTTCACACCGAACGCCATGCCGACGGTCGCCATTCAAGGCTGCAGCCTCTCGGACCAGCCTCCGACCATGACTCTGCATCAGGGTGACTGCGTCAACTTGCGCAGTGATGAAGGAATATTTCAGGTGATTGGAATCGACGACCAACATGACCGTTGCTGGGTTCGTCGATGGCCGATCGAACCCAAGGTGGGGTCACCTGTTTTCGAAATTCCATTAGCGCAGGTTGACGTCATCAGCTGTTAAATATCCTCTGTTCATTCGGACGGGGATTTGAGGTCCGATCAGATTCAGTTGCGGCATGGGGTTCTGCCGGTTGCAGCGAGTGTTGTACTGGCTTGCTCCCAGATGGCATGTCAGCCGCCCAGCAGTCAATCGCGGTTGACCGTTGCTTCCTCGGGAAAAATCAGTTCTCTCGACCCTGCTCAGGCGAGCACGCTAGGAACCACTCAGCTGTTGAGTGCACTCGGGGATCCCCTCTACAGCCTTGATCAAGAGGGAGGTTTAAGACCACGTCTCGCCTCTGCAGCACCGGACGTCAGCAATAACGGTCTCACCATCTCCATTCCCCTGCGCCGCGACGTTCTTTTCCACGACGGCAGCCGTTTCGATGCTGAGGCCATGGCCTTCAGCATCCGCCGCTTTCTGGACATTGGAACCCTCAGCTATGTCGTGGGGGATCGAATTGCATCGGTTGAAGTTGCCAGTCCTTACAAGCTGGTGTTGAAGCTGAGTCGTCCATCCACCTCTTTGGAAGGTTTGCTCACGTCGGTAAACCTCACCCCCATCTCCCCGAAGGCTTATCGCAGGCACAAGGATCGATTCCTGCACGATCGTTTTGTTGGAACTGGGCCTTACAAACTGACCAGCTTTAGTGAGCATCAACAGCGGCTTGAGCCTTTTCAGAACTATTGGGACACTCCACCGAGCAACGACGGACTTGATCTGATCACGCTGAGCAACTCCACCGCTCTGTTCGGTGCCTTGACCAGTGGCGAGGTTGATGTGTTGTTATCGGCCTCCATCGATGAAGATCAGCGGCATGCCCTGCACGACATGGCTCAGCGTGGGCAACTTCATGAAGGCCGTGGTCCGGCGATGGGAATCGGGTACGTGACCCTGCTGAGCAATGTGGAACCGCTCAACGATCGCAAGCTGCGGCAGGCGTTGGCCCTCAGCCTCGATCGCAAAGAAATTAGCGACCGTGTGAGCTACGGCCTGCGTCAACCCCTGCAATCACTGGTTCCACCCAGCCTTCCCGGCGGCAATCGCTCCAGCTGGCCCAGTCACAACCCTGAAGCCGCACGCACCCTTCTGCGTGCAAGCGGCTACTGCAATGGCCGTGTCCTGAACATTCCGCTCACATTCCGCACCAATGTTCCAGCCGACAAACTCTTCGCGCTGACTTGGCAAGCACAGGTGAAACGAGACTTGCCCGATTGCATGAACATCACCTTGGATGGCGTGGAATCAACAACGGTGTACCGACAGCTGGGGGAGGGTGCCTTCAAAGCCGTCATGCTCGATTGGCGAGGCAGCTATCCAGATCCTGAGGCCTACCTCACGCCATTGCTGAGTTGCCTGCAGGCGGATGGCGAGATCTGTCTGGAGGGAGAAGCCGCAATCAGCGGAAGTTTCTGGTCGACGCCCGGACTGCAAACCACCCTGCGCAGCAGCGATGTTCTCCGGGGAAAGGCACGCCTGGCCCCCCTGCACCGTTTGGAAGATCTCACGGCCGAAGGAGCGGCCTACATTCCAGTGTGGTTGGAGACACCCCGCGCCTGGAGCCAGACCACGATCAGCCAACCCACGTTTGATGGCAGCGGGCGAGTTCGCCTGAACCAGTTGAGGAGGAAAGACTGATGGGACGCACTCGCGAATTGGTGCGTTACAGCGCGACACGGCTCGGTCTTGCACCTCTGATGCTTTGGCTAATCGCCACCCTGGTCTTTCTGCTGCTGCGGGTGGCGCCCGGCGACCCGGTGGATGCCGTTCTCGGTAGCCGTGCACCTGCAGCCGCAAAAGCAGCGATGCGGGCCAGGCTGGGACTGGATCAGTCGCTCTTCGACCAGTACTGGCACTACTTGCAGGGCCTTCTGCAAGGTGATCTTGGTCAGGCGCTGATCAACCAGGAACCGGTGCGCTCGATCATCAATCGCACCCTCCCGGCGAGTCTTGAACTCAGCGTGATCGCTCTGATTGCCGCAGCGATCATCGGCCTAAGCATCGGCTTCAGCGGGATTGCGCGTCCGGAAGGGAAGGTCGATCTCAGTGGCCGGCTCTATGGACTTGGAACCTACGCACTGCCCCCTTTCTGGGTGGCGATGCTTCTCCAACTCCTGTTCGCAGTCAGTCTTGGCTGGTTGCCTGTGGGTGGTCGCTTCCCACCGAGCCTTCTTCCTCCCGATGGAAGCGGTTTCTATCTCTTTGACTGCCTGCGAAGTGGCGATTGGACAGGACTTCTCGGCACCATTCGCCACCTGATCCTTCCAGCAGGCACCCTGGCGCTTCTTTTAAGTGGGACCTTCACCACGGCACTCCGTCTGAACCTCAGAAGAACATTGCGGAGCGATTACGTCGAAGCCGCGCGCAGCCGCGGCCTGACGGAACGGCAAGTCATTCTTCGCCACGGGCTCCCCAATGCACTCCTTCCTGTCTTGACCATTGCTGGGATCACAGTGGCGTCGCTCATCGGCGGAGCGCTGCTGATCGAGGTGACGTTCTCATGGCCAGGCATTGCACTGCGACTGCAGGAAGCGATCAACCAAAGGGATTACCCCGTGGTTCAGGGAATCGTCGTGGTCATTGCCGCGCTGGTGGTGTTGGTGAGTGTGGCGGTGGATCTGTTGGTGGCAGCCCTTGATCCTCGGATCCGTTACTGATTGTCCCGAACCAGACGGGAGGCGTCCCGCCGATTCAGCCGGTGCCAGCGGATGGAACCAGAACGCAAATGCCGAGAAGCACCCATCGGCTCGGCCGCTTCAACCTGTTCAAGGAAAAGAATCAGCTCTTCTGACAGCAACCGTTGAACCTCAAGAGGCTGGACACCCACCAGCTCCTCGCTCAGCCGAAACAGATCATCGCCCGTCCCTCCCCCCGATTGGCCCTCAACACGGATCGGGGAAAAATGGCTGGCGCCTTCGACAATCACCGCGCGACTGGCGGGATGCCCTCCTAAAGCTGACAACAGCGCGAGTTGTTCACTGAGCGGTGGGGTGATCAGGTCCAGGGTTCCACCCATCAGAAGCAAAGGTTGCTCAATGCTCCCGGCCTGGGACATCGGCCAAACAAGACTTCCAAAACTGTTGATGCCGACGACAGCCCGCAAGGAGGAGGTCAGGGGTTGAGTGGTCAACACACCACTTGCCGCCAACTCGCACTGAAGCAATTTGGACAGATTGGTGAGGGGCAAATCCTCCAGAGCGAGGTTGCAACGCTCTCTGAGGCCATCAACCGGACTAACTCCACCAGCGAGAAGGGCCGTGAGAGCACCGAGTGAATGACCGATCAGCACCACCTGATCCCCCTCGACCGGCAGCTGACCGGAACGCTGGGCATGCAGTGCGATCTCCAGGTCTTTAATGCGTTCCAAAAGAGCCTGCTTGCCAACGAAAGGGCGACGTCCTTCCAGCAGCGCCTGCACAGCAGCGGCATCACTGCCGGGATGGTCAAGCACTGCCACAGACCACCCCTTTGCCGCGATGGCGCGCGCCAACCAATGGAAATGCTCAGGATCACCGCCCAGGCCTGGCATCAGCAGAATCCAGGAGCTCTGATCAGGCGACTCTGGGGCGCCGGGCCAGATCTGGACCCGCACGCCCTGGGGGCGATGGGGAGCGGCGAGCATCACCGTTCCCATGAAAGTGGCGTCCAGTTGCTCTCTAGCGGACGCTTTCGGCACGAGCTGGGCATTCGAACCGGCCAAGCTCGCCGTTAGGCCCTGGTGCCGTCTCATCTGCCGTCTCCAACGACTGGCAGCCAGCACCAGAGCATCCAGATCCAGCCTGACCCTCTCACTGGGCAGCGCTTCCAGCACATCCAACGCGGAAACACTCGGCTTGCTGCGCAGCAAATGCTCGAGAACAGCAAGGATCTGCTCGCTGCTGACCCGTTGGACATCTTCCACGCGCAGAAGATCTCCGAATGCATCCAGAAGCGGGCCTGCCGCCCAGCTTCTCAACATCTGCTGTCCGAGGCTTCCCTGGGTGAGAATCGGTGCCTGCAGCAAGCGAATCAAACCCTGCCGGCTCTCGGCATCCAAAAGCATCAACCAGGAGGTGAGCTCTGAGCGACTTCGTCCGCCGGAGCGGACCCAGCGACCAAGCTCACCAACGGTGACCGGGAGAACAACCCCATCGATTTCAACTTCCAGACTCTCTGCTGCACGCAGAGGCCACAGTCCAAGGTTGAAGAGCAGCAGACTGCTCAACAATCCCATTGCGAGTCGTCGTCCTGTCGAGCGCCCGCGTAACAACGCTGAATCCTCTGCAGTGGTGGACCCAGTTTCCACCAGGTCTCAGAAATGTGACACAGCTTCGGCTTCTGGCGTCGATCGGAGCCGGTGGCGTGGTGTTCATGACACCGATGGTGTTCCACGCCATCGATTTCTCTGCCAGCCAGGTCGGCAGTGGGCTGGCGATTTCAGCGTTGGTGGGAACGGTTGTGCGTTTCCTGAGTGGAGCCTTGCTGGACCGTGGATTGCGGTGCTCCTGGCCTGTTCGTGCCACAACCCTCCTGGCTGTGATCGCCGACATCACGCTGTTTCATTCGAGCAACTACAGCAGCTTCGTTGTCGGAGAAATCCTTTTGGGAGCTGCTGCGGGTCTGTACTGGCCCGCCATCGAACTTTCGGTTCCCCTCAGCTGTGGGGCCATTCCATCAGGACGGGGGTATGCCCTGGTCAGGAGTTCCGATGCCCTTGGCTTCGGCATCGGTGCCCTCCTGGGCACCCTTGCCGCTGCAGCCGGCCATCTCCGTCTGATCTACGGAGTTGAAGCCGTTTGCATGGTGTTGCTGCTGGTGTTGGTGAGCATCAAGCCTCTGACCGATCAACGCACGATCCAGAGAAATCAGAGCGACCAACCCTTGCCTGAGCATCGTCAGATCTTCTCCTGGCTCATACCTCTACTGCCTGTTCTGGCCATCAGCATCGTCGCCACAGGCATTCTTTCGGTTGAGCAGAGTGCCCTTCCCATCGACCTGCTCCGGGGGGCCCTAGCCCGGCCAGAGCTGACAGAGAGTGTCAGCGGTGCCTTGATTGCCTTCCAACTCACCCTGCTTGTATTCCTGCAATGGCCGATCGGTCGTTGGCTGGCTGAGCGAAGTGTTCGCTTCGGCCTCAGCCTGAGCCTCAGCTGTTTCAGTCTGGCGAGTGTGCTCCTTGGGCTTTCAGCGTTGACGCGGCATGGCGCCGTACTGGTGGTGCTGGCCCTGCTGCCGATGGCTCTGGCCCAAGCGGCTTTCTTGCCAACAGCGACGGAAGCGGTGATTGAGGAAACCCCAGCCGAACATCGCGGCCTGGCCATGGCTCTGTTTTCCCAGTGCTTTGCGATCAGCGCTGTGGTGGCACCTCTCCTGGGAGGGAAACTGCTGGATCAACAGGGCCACGGTGTCCTGTTGTGGCTGCTGATGGCTCTGGCCTGCGTCTTGATGCTGCCCACGGCCTACCGCCTGAGACCGCGTTTCGATGCCAGCGGACAAGCTGCGATCCGACTGCAGAATCAGACTGCGCTTTCAGGGAGCAGTAAACAAAGTATCGATGCTGTGGCACGGGATCCAAGCCTGTTCAGGTCTTAGAGGCTTGGATTCACGGTCGAACAAGCGATAAAGACAGAAATCATTCTGTTGATCCAGTGATGGCCCCTCAACAAGAACATCAAGGGCTTTCAGATCAAGACGATCGCCAGCTTTATAGGTTGGCTTTTTTGACAACACCGATCCAGGACGCAAGGTGAACATCACCGCTTCTGCGGGATGAACGACCAGCAAAGAGAAAACTGAGCAGCCCAGCAGGACCAGAGCGGACACGCCATTGCGAGGCATGATCAAAGATCCATTCTTGAATGGGCAACATAAAGCAACCAACACGCTGCTTTAGACCCAGCCAGGACAGACGTGCTAAACCCAAACCGGCGACCTGTTCAGCGCGAAGCCATCACATGAAACGACGCTTGATTATCCATGCTGGAACACACAAAACCGCATCAACTTACATTCAAGAACGCCTACACAACAACAGGCGCCTACTAAGAGAACAGAATTACATTTATCGATATCCATCGGAGCAAGTCACAACGTTCAAGAGCCTCGTCAAAGACATCTGCAACGAACGTTGGAAAAAATTCAAAGATTATCTTGAACGAAGCAGCGAAAGCGACAAGAATCTTCTCCTCAGCGCCGAACAATTTTCAGTTCCAATAAACCATACCAATACCCTAAAAAAAATCAAAGATATTGCCTCAAAAAAAGGATATGACCTGCAGATCGTAATTTTCATTCGATCTCAACTCGATTATATCAATTCGCGCTACACCTATTCGCTACGGCGCTTCTACCATGATTTATCCTTCAGCGATTTCCTTGAAACCATCAAGGAGGGCAAGTTAGCGGGCGACGGAAAACAACGCGGTCATATCCACAAACGCGATCACATTTTTGACTTCTGGACTCATTTCGAACCCCTCCTTGTGAATTCCAGACAAGCAGGAATCAAAACAATATTTCTTCCCTTTAAACAGAATCATCAAGATCCATTTGATCAATTTCTAGAGGCAATTGGGCTACCTACGGAGCTGAACTGGGCCCATTGCAGCAATCGCTATCTCAATCAAAGCCCAGGCATCAGAGGCGTATGGCTGTCGCGCCTACTCAGCGAGCGCTTAAAACAGGAAGGCATTGACCATCGGATGATTGAGGGATCTTCAAAAATCATCCTCAAAGAAGAATCCTGGCGAGGCTGGAGAGACAAATCATTCTGGGGATTCAACAAGCATTTAGCCAGATCAACATACAAATTATTCGAGAAAAATAACGAACTATTCGCCCAGGAAGTATGGGGAAACTCCTGGCAGGACAATTTCCCAAATGACCCTGAATTAATCAAACGAAAACGATCGACCTACAAGCCGCTGTCCATCCACGAAGAGATCAAGATGCACGCAATCGCCGATCAACTTGTACGGAGAATCAGCCATCAAATCAATCCAAAACCATGGTATTTCTTCACAGACACCCTTGAACGCATTGCATCAAGGATTCATCCGAACCTGGCTCCAAAAAACATTTAACAACCATTCCATTAGCGACTTGGACGATACAGCAAAGCACTTGAAGCTGAAAAGCACCTTCCAATAATGCATTTCAGCCCAATCGAAACACCAATTAACTCAGAAAGCTCCGGACTATTCCAGTGGTAAGTTCATACTGTCCGAGCAAGTAAGCATCCACATTTGGCCTTGAGGAGCCAACAAGACATGACTACAAACCGATGGATATTCCCGTTCTACAAAACGCTGAGGCTAGGTTTTTGACAATGCCTTCAAACGTTGAACAAAAACTCCATGACATCC
>CAZJLQ010000006.1:0-16940 GCA_964546675.1 uncultured Synechococcus sp. | reverse complement strand
TTGATTTTGAGAAGTCGTTGACGATCGGAGCGACAGGTTTCTATTCGGCTGTCGCCCAGAAGCATGGGATGAAGGTTCCTGAGAGCAAAGGCAAGGCTCTCAATGAACAGGCCCTCTCCAATGGCATCGCGTTGATGACAACTGCGGCGGCGATGGAATTCTGCAAGGAGAATATTCCGAAGGAAACCCAGGATCGCCTCAAAGCTGCATCCAGCCAAATGAAGCAAGGTGGCGCCAATTAATTTTTCGCTTTCGATCGATTGTTGATCGAGACAATCTCACTTCATAACAGTCGATTTTCGTTTTTAATTTGAATCATCAATACAATAAGTTTTCTAAAACCGGACTATGTCCGGTTTTTTTATGCCTTTCGTCAGTCGCATCCTGAAGTAGATCGCTGCTTTTGGGTCGTAGTTCACGTCATTTTTGTCGCTTTGCTGGATGGGCAGGGCCATCACGCCCTCGATTCACTGCATTCGTTTTCGATGATCAGATTGATCTCATGCACGGCTCTTGCCATTGGTTGTGGTGTGGCTGGCACGGCGTTGCCGGCGCGGGCCCAGCATTGGTCTGATGGTGGGGCTGCACGCTACGACTCACTGCTTCCCCCGGCTGGTGGCCATGTCTACGGGCAGGAGTTTGGAGCTTTGCCAGTGCAGGGTGATCCCTATCGAGCCCCCGCCCCATACACCAACACCGCCTACCCAGATCCCTGGCAGGAAGCCCAACAGCAGCAGCGTGACTGCAATCGCGGCCGTCTGATCGGAGGCATCGTTGGGGGTGGTTTGGGCTATGTGGCATCCAAAGATGATGGGCGCAGCTGGGCGGTGCCTCTCGGAGCCTTGCTTGGGTCTCAGGTGGGATGCAGCGCTGGATCAGGCCGAGGCCCACTGCCTTGGTGATTCATCGGCCAGGATTGCCGAACCTGATGATTTGAAGGGGCATGGTCGCCGTCGAACCGATCCGCTTGGCGGACTACACCCCCTGGCCCTTCGCTCTGCCGGAGATCGCTCTGGAGGTCGATCTTCGGGATGATCACGTTGTGGTGACGAGCCGCCTCAGCCTTGAGCCCCTCAGCACGAACGTCCCGCTGATTCTTCGGGGCGTTGAGCTGACACTGGATGGCTTGGCCATCGATGGGGAACCTCTCGATCCTTCGACCTGGTCTCAGGAGGATGATCGGCTGACGGTGACAGGGCTGCCCGATCGCCCCTTCGTTCTGACGACGCGCTGTTCGATCGATCCTTTCAACAACACCTCCTTGGAAGGGTTGTATGCCAGCGGAGGCATGCTCACAACCCAGTGTGAGGCCGAAGGATTCCGCCGGATCACCTTCCATCCAGACCGTCCCGATGTCCTGAGTCGATGGCGGGTGCGGATCGAGGCTGACCGCCACCGTTATCCGGTGCTTTTGAGCAATGGCAACGCTGTGCAGTCATTGGAGCTCGGTTCTGATCGGCACGCGGTTCTTTGGGAAGATCCTTTTCCCAAGCCCTCGTATTTGTTTGCTTTGGTCGCGGGCGATTTACGGGAAATCCGCGACAGTTTCACAACAGCCTCAGGCCGAACGGTTGCCCTGCGATTGCATGTGGAAGCAGGTGATGAGCCTTACACCGTCCATGCGATGGAATCTCTAAAGCGCTCAATGCAGTGGGATGAATGCACTTACAACCTCGAGTACGACCTTGATGAATACAACATCGTGGCGGTGAGGCATTTCAATATGGGTGCTATGGAGAATAAAAGTTTGAATATTTTTAACTCCAAACTCGTTCTTGCTGATGCGGAAACGGCGACAGACGGTGAGCTGGAGAGGATTGAAAGCGTGATTGCCCATGAATACTTTCACAACTGGAGCGGCAATCGCATCACCTGCCGCGATTGGTTCCAGTTGTCGTTGAAAGAAGGGTTAACTGTTTTTCGCGATCAGAATTTCACTGCTGATCTTCATTCGGCTGCAGTGAAGCGAATTGATGACGTGGCAATGTTGCGTAATACTCAATTTCGAGAGGATGCAGGGCCTACAGCACATCCGGTGAAGCCGAGTGAATATCAGGCGATCGATAACTTTTATACAACCACAATTTATGAGAAGGGGGCTGAGCTCATCCGGATGCTTCACACCCTTTTGGGCTCAAAGCGTTTCATGAAGGGAATGGCGACCTATGTCAGTCGTTTTGATGGAACAGCGGCGACGACTGAGGATTTTGTGCAGGCGATCGCAGACGGCGCTTGCGCCGATGGAGAGGCGCTTGGCTTTGACCTTCAACAGTTCAAGCGTTGGTACCACCAGGCAGGAACACCCCAGCTCACGGTTGAACGCTCCTGGGAAGCCAGTCGTGGTCGTTTGATGCTTCACCTCCGACAACAAACCCCTCCCACACCGGAACAACCTGTCAAACAACCTCTTGTGCTTCCGATCGCCATGGCTTTGATTGGAAGCTCGGGCCGCCAAGGAGAAGAGCGGCTGGTTGTTTTCGATCAAGAAGAGCAGGTCATCGAAATCGAAGCGGCTCCAGGCCCCCAGCCCCCAGCTCTTTCGATCCTCCGCCGTTTTTCGGCTCCCGTGCATCTTCAGATGGAGATGCCCCTAGAGGAAACCCTGCAACTTCTCGCTGCTGACGATGATCCGTTCAGTCGCTGGGAGGCGGGACAGAGATTGTTCAGGCAGGTGCTGCTGGCGCGGGCCGCTGCACAACCAGAAGCAACGGTTGAATCGGCTCTGATCGATGCGTTGCGGCAGAGGCTCGTTGACACGGATGCCGAGCAAGGATCCGAACTGGCGGTGTTGTTGTCCCTTCCCGGGATGGCCGAACTTGAGGCCTGCCAAGAACCGGTTGATCCGTTGGCGTTGTTTGAGGCAATGCAGAGTTGGCGCGCGGTCCTCGGTCGTGAGCTGAAATCTGAGCTCCATGACCTTCTCTTGCAATGTCGTTCGCAGTGGTCACAACTTTGGCCAAAGGGGCAAGGTGCACGGGCTCTCACTGGGGTTGCTTGGAGTTGGCTGATGGCAGCCGGTGATTCGAAGGCTCCACAGGAGGCGCTCAAGGCTGTGTCCGGTCCTTCAATGACGCTTGCGCGAGCTGCACTGCGAGCCTTGCAGCGCCACGAAGGTCCTGAGAGGGACGAGGCCTTGGCAGCGTTCTACGACCGCTGGAAGGACAAACCTGTGATTCTCGATGCCTGGTTCGGGCTTGAGGCATCCACCCCGAGGTGCGATGGACTTAACAGGGTCAAAGAGCTGCTGGAGCATCCGCGCTTTGATCCACTGGCACCCAATGCATTGCGAGCTGTGCTCGGTGGATTCATGGCCAACGTTCCGTTGTTCCATGCCATCGATGGCAGTGGTTACCGGTTCATCGCAAAGCAGATTGTTGATGTGGACCAGCGCAATCCAGTCACCGCATCGCGCATGGTGAAGGTGTTCAGTCGCTGGCGCAGTTACGCGCCGGACAGGCAGCTCGTGATGCAGGAGGCCGTTCAATTGCTGGACGTTCCAGACTTGTCATCCAACACCCGTGAAGTGGTCGCGATGTTGAAGGCCTGAGCCTGGTGTGAATGCTTGGCGTTCAGATGGAGGAGATCATCACCACCACAACGGCGATCGTTAGCAATAAAGCGATCCAGCGCCAAGCTCCGAGACGGTTTCGAGCTGTTCTCTTGCTGCTGATGCGCCCGCTGCGAGGGGCGCCAAGGGGCTGGCCGCAACGTTGACAGACGAGCCGACCCCCGAGGGACCGGTCGGCGCGGAAAGCAGTGCTCCCGCAGTTTTGGCAAGGACGGGTCGCCAAGAGATGTGAGGGTTGATCAAAAATCTTTTTGACTTATAGATCAAATCTTGGCTTTTTCATCAATCAATGTGGAGATCGGCTGACCTTGCTTTTTCCTCAGTCATAAGTTTGTAGCGTCAGGGCCATTTCAGTCTTTTGCCTTAATCTAGTTTGATGGAATCAAGCAAGGCCCCGATAGGCGCCAAAGTTGGTTTGGGGGAATGTTGCGCTTTTCTTGGTGGCGCCGTGCTTTATGGCATCGGCCTTCAATGTTGAAGGCAATTCAAGTTTGTTTGGGTAAAATGATTTATTCTTTGCCTGGCCATTGAGTCTCTGTAAGTGTCAAAATTCTTTAATGAATCCCATTGTCTGATTTGCATCTAGTCAATTCAAGGTGTCATTTATTTTCTCGATTCCAGATGTGAGTTCAATGCGTTGCTTCGCAACGGCTCGTGGATTCAATGAGGGGAAGGATGAAGGCTGAACTGTTTCGTAACTGTTGAGAAAACATCCTGGGTCAATCGTCAATCCTTCGGTTCAGATCCCCAATCTTGTGTTCGCCGCGCACCAACCGAAACCGATTTAGCGCTTGGGCTGGCCTCATCCATTGCTGATCTCATTGGTCGACGACTCCCGATGGACGCCCCAAGCCGCAAGCATTCCTGCTACGAAGCCGCTTGCATGACCGATCCAGCTCACTCCTGCGGGCGACACTCCTGGAATCAACGCGACCAGGGCGGAGCCATAAAGCCAGAACGCCACCAAACTCAAAAGGATGGAGAGAATCTGCTTTTCAAGCCATCCGATCAGCAGGAGATAACCCAGCAGTCCGTACACAACACCAGACAAACCATGGCTGACGGCAGGCCAGACCAGGGCCACAGGTATTTCAAGGCAAATCACCGCAATCCAGACGGCCACGTAATCCCGAGTTCCTCGGGTCAGGACCAACCAGCTGAGCGGTAGGAATACAACGCTGTTGGAAATGAGATGGGCCAATCCTGAATGGCTGAATGGTGCGGTAAGCACTCCCCACAGCGGTTGGTTTTGTCCCATCGGCAGATTCCACTGCCCAGCGAAGAGGATCTGATCCAGGAGTTCCTGGACCCAGGCGATGGCCAGTAGGACCAGAGGGATCAGGAAACGTTTGCGCAACGCTCTCCGGCAGAGACCACAATGATGACGAATGCGGGCGTCGGCAGTTGAAGAGCAAGGTCGGCGTGGTTGTGATTGGAAGTGGGATTGGCGGTTTGTGTTGTGGTGCTCTCTGCGCACGATCCGGCCGTGACGTCCTGGTGCTTGAGGCGCATGCGCAACCGGGTGGAGCGGCCCATGGCTTCAAGCGTGATGGGTATCACTTCGAATCGGGCCCATCGCTTTGGAGTGGTCTGGGGACATGGCCCAGCAGCAATCCCCTGAAGCAGGTGTTGCGTGCCCTTGATCAGCCTCTGCCCGTGGTCTCCTACCGGCATTGGGACGTGCTTCTGCCCGAAGGCGCCCACCGTGTTGGCGTGGGTGCCCAAGATTTCGAAGGGATGGTGGCTCAGTTGCGTGGGCCGAGGGCGGTGGAGGAATGGCGGAATTTCGGATCGATTCTTCAACCGATCGCTGCCGCAGCTGCGGCGTTACCTCTTCTTTCGCTTAGGCCAGGAGCTGAAGTGATTCCGCAGATGTGGAGCAGGGGGCGACAGTTGCTGCCTCATCTCGCTTCGATGCGTCATCTCTCCGGAGCGTTTGGTCCTCTGGTGCAGCGCCATTTGAAAGACCCTTTTCTTTGCCATTGGGTCGATCTTCTGTGCTTTTTGATCAGTGGCATGCCGATGGCCGATACCAACGCCGCAGCGATGGCCACCTTGTTTGGTGAGTGGTTTCAACCCGATGCTGCTCTGGATTACCCGGTCGGCGGTAGTGCGGCTGTGGCTGACGCCCTGGTGCGGGGTTTGGAGCGCCATGGAGGAAGCCTTCGTTGCAATGCGCGTGTCACCGCTTTGTTGATGGATGGCGATCGAATCGTTGGCGTTGCTCTCTCAAACGGCGAAGAGATCCACGCCGATGCAGTGGTCAGCAATGCGGACATCTGGAGCACCCTCGATCTTTTGCCAGAGGGCACTGCACTGCAGTGGCGGCACCAGCGCGCCGCCACGCCTGCCTGCCGTTCTTTCCTGCATTTGCATCTTGGTTTTGATGCCTCTGGTCTTGAGAATCTGCCGATCCACACCGTTTGGGTGGGCGATTGGGAGAGGGGAATCGCTGCTGAGCGCAATGCTCTGGTGTTCTCCATACCCTCCGTTTTGGATCCAACGATGGCTCCAGAAGGGCATCACGTTCTGCATGGCTACTCCCCGGCGAATGAGCCCTGGGAGCCCTGGAGTGCGTTGGTTCGTGGATCGGACTCCTACGTCGCCTTCAAGCGGAAACGCTGCGAAGTGTTCTGGAATGTGCTCGAACAGCGCATTCCGGATATTCGCGATCGAACCACTGTTGTTATGGAGGGATCACCACTAAGTCATCGACGTTTCCTCAATGCACACAACGGCAGTTACGGACCGGCTCTGTCTGCGGCAAAGGGATTGTTCCCGGGGGTGACGACTCCCATCTCTGGTTTGTGGCTATGTGGAGCCAGCACATTCCCTGGGATTGGTATTCCACCAGTGGCTGCCAGCGGTGCCATGGCAGCCCATGCGATCCTCGGCCGCAATGCGCAGAATTCCCTTCTTCAGGAGTTGGGCCTCTAGGGGGGGGAATGGCACACATGTCCGACTTTGAACATCGGGCTGGTGAAACGGAGTGGGCCTGGACAGATTTCGCTAGGCCCAGCTCATGGGTTCGTCCGCATGGATCATTGAACGGTGCTTGATTCGGTCCGCTTCGGTTCTTTTGATCGTGGTTGGCGCCGGCATACGCTCGTGAAGGTGTGGATATGGCTATGAACACGAACGCACGGATTGATGCTCTGCAGCTGATGCTGACGGATCTAAGGATGCGCAACGAACCGATTCGTCATAAGGCTGCTTTCCGGGGGTGTCAGCCGGAGTTTCAAGCTTTGGTGAGTCGTTTGATTGAACAGCTTGAAGGAGAATTATTGGAAGAGAAGCAGCGTTTTCGAGAAGCAATTCGCTCAGCGGTGATCTGATCAGGTGATCTGATCAAACGAAGAGATCACGCCATTGCCGTTCCTGGATAACGGCCTCTGTGCTGCCCTCCACGGGGTATCGATCAAGAAAGTCTTTGTCACCGCTGGGGACATAGGGACCTTGTTTTAATTCAAAGATCACGCTGTCTGGCTCGAGGGCAACGAGGCTATGCGGTTGGTTCTCAGCAACTTCAATGCCATGCAGTGGCCCCGATGCACTCAGGCGTTCGTGCTGAATCATTTCTCCTGACGCATCAAACAGCAGCAGACCGACAGAACCCTGAAGCACGAGGAAACACTCAAAACCTGCCCCTGGCTGATCACGCTGGTGGCGGTGGGGACGGACGTAGGTCCCAGGCTGCAGAACGTTGAGGAAGCGTTGGACCACATCCTCGGGTTGATGGAAGTTGTGGTTTTGTCGTCGCCTTGGGTTCCTGATCGCTTTCTTTGCAATCAGCTCGAATAGCTCTCGATCAAGACGTTGAAGCCGTGGTGTATGGGTCACTCAGGAAAGTCCAGTGTTCCGTTCCGATAGGCCGTCGGCACCAGGATGAGAAAAAGTGCCCACCAGGTCAGGATGACCAGTGCGATCGGCAGTGTGACCCAGAGTCGATGGGGCCACAACCAGGAGGCCAGGATCACGCCCGAGCCCGTCAGCAGGATGGACCAGGGTTGACACCACCAGGGCTTTAGAGACCAGAACGGCGGCTTCTCAGCGGAGGGATTCGAGCGCACCTGTTGCATGCAGGGAGGTGAGGTCGTCATACCCACCGATCAGCTCGCCATCCACAAAAATCTGGGGAAACGTCCGCATCCCGGAGCGGGATTGCCAGCGGTGAAAATCGGCGTCGCTCTGGATCGTGTCGACACGATGGTGGAGATTCAGCGTGCGCAGCAGGCGGAGGGCGCGTTCACACCAGGGACATCCAGGAAGAACCGCAATTTCAACCCGTTCCGGAACCTGTGCTGACTCCATGGCCGAGGCCGTTGGTTCGGGGAGGCCCAACAGCAAGTCAACTCCTTTTTGGACAAGGGTTCCCGGTTCAAGGTGCCCTCCCCAGACTTGGCAGGCGCCATCAGAGAGGCTGAGGTGGAGGTGAACACCCTCCGGTGAAACGGTGCCGTTCAGGGTGATGACTTCCAGGTCGCCTTCAAGCACCGAAGGTTGGGCTTGACCTGGGCATTGGAAGGAGGCGCGGGAGAGATTGCCCACGACACCGAGAATGAAACCCGAAAGGTTTTGTTCAACTGCCAGCTTTTCAAGGCTCAGACGCACATCACTGCCTGGAGCGAGCTTCAGAGGCAGTGAACGCATGGCAGGTGATCAAAAAGCGAAGCCAGGATACGCACATGCAGCCTTAAGCCAAACCCATGGCTCAATAGGCACGTTAACGTATGCAGAACGTGTCGTTATTGAGTCTTTATCGTGTCAATTCTTCAGGCGCTCGTGCGTGAGCTGCAGCAACGGGTGGAGTCAGGTGTTGTGGTTCCATCCACCGGTGAGGTCGCCGAGGCGGCCAGCTCGGAGCGGATCAATGTGACGTTGCCGCGGGGCGTGATGGATGATTTGAAGCGTCATGCCCTCGCCGAAGGCCGCAGTTGTGGGAATCTCGCGTCGTATTTGATTGAAGACGGGTTAAGACGTCATCCCGTCATCAGTCAGTCGCTTGATCATTTGTCAGCAGAGAATTCGTGAGGGTTTCAACGGCGCTGGTTCTCTGGAGTTCAAGGATGGAGACATCCATTGGCGTATTGAGGTGACTTCCCGTTTTGAAGGCGAATCCATAGGTTTCCTCTGCCAGTGTGAAAGGTGCAATTTTTAAAGGCTTGTCAGGGTGATTCTTGAGGTAATAACGAAGTGCAGGTCGATCAAAAATAAAAGCGGAGGCATCATTGTTCAGAACCAGTTGCACTGCATCATCAAAGGTTTGTGCCACAACCAGAAGCATGCCTTCGTCTTCGGCGATCTCAGATCCACTGCTGCCTTCAAGCACCGCGACGCGCCGTTGCTTCAAATCTTCAGGATGGTGAATGGGGCTTTCTGACGCTCCTGAGAGAAACAACGTCAATGCAGACGCCAAGCCGGCCGTTAAGGATGAAACGGCGATCAAGGAGATCACCATCCAAGTGGAGGCAATCATGCGGCCGGTTCGAGTGATCGGTGCTTTGTCTCCATAGCCGACGGTCGTGAGGGTGACCAGCGCAAACCAGGCGCCATTTCCGATCCCTGATGACCATTCGCGCGGGAAATTTTCTTCGTTTCTGCGGCGTTCCGCCAACCAAATCAGCGTTCCAACAGTAAAGATAACCGAAATCAATACAACGACGGAAGACAACACTGCCTTGCCGAAAAACACCTTGAACCTGTCGAACAATGTCGGAGGAGTCTTGTGCAATAAGACTCCTGCTTTAGCAAAAAAGTATGGCTGGGTGAAATTTACGCCAGGTATTTTTAGCCGTTGTGAAGTAATGCTGATCGGGCCGATTAAAAGATCAATCTCGCCTTTGTCGACAGAATCTATTGCTTTGTCGACAGAACGCTGAGGGAAATAATCGTATTGAAGGTTGTTGTCTTTTGCTACAGACTCCCAAACTTTAATGCTGATCCCATGAAGCTCATCCCCGTCGCTGATCACAAATGGAGCTGAACCTGCGACGCCAACCTTGAGACGTTTTTGCTCCGTAGCCGTTGCGAAATTGCCTACGAGCAGCGTTGCGACAGCAATCGGAAAGATGATCCGCCAGGCCTTGATGTGACGAATCAAGGGTTTGCTGTCTTCTCAGATAAGGGTGCCACAGATTCCGGGACCTGCATCCAAGTCGATCGCTTACTTCTGTTCCATACGACGCACGATCAGGGCCATGGCGGCAAGGGAGCCGGCCAGTGCAATCAGGAGGGCCATGGTCATCGGAGCACCGGCGAAGGAAAGGTGGGGTCGGATTGGCCTCTGAAGCGCAACTGGATCGGAGGCCTGACAGGAGTCAAAATACAGATGAAATCAACCAACGGGTGATGAGTCGGCCGCTTCAAACCGTTCAGCCCGCACCTTCACGATTGACAGTGATTCTTTGATGGCTGAGCTGGTCTGGAGATGGGAGAGCGAAGAACTTGTTTTTTTGCCCCAGCGCGCTCTCTGGCGTCCTGCAGGCCGTGAACTATTGGTGGCTGATCTTCATCTGGGTAAGGCCGAAGCATTTCAGGCCGCTGGTGTGCCTCTGCCAAGCGATGCCGATTGCGGCACCCTCAATCCGCTGTTGGATCTGTGCCATCGATGGAAGCCATCGCGACTGATCATTCTCGGTGACCTCATTCACTCCCGCTCAGGCCTCACGTCGAGGCTGAGGGATGTGATGGCGGCCCTCCCTGCTCTGATTGGTGCTGAGCTGGCCTGGATCGGCGGAAACCATGACCGTCTGAGCTGGTTGGAGGGGCTGCCCCAACAGCCAGCGCAATCGTTGGGACAGCTTTGGCTGAGCCACGAGCCAGAGTCGCCACAGAGGCAAGCCCAGTTGAATGTTTGTGGTCATCTCCACCCCGTGACTCGAATCAGTGGTGGGAGTGATTCCCTGCGTCTTCCCTGCTTTGCTTTTGATCCAAATGGTCCCCGTCTGGTGATTCCTGCCTTCGGAGAGTTGACGGGAGGCCATGAATGCGGCGAACTTTACCGCCAATGGCTGGTGGCGGATGACGCCATCGTTCCTTGGTTAAAACCCCCCTCAAAAACCCAAGGACGACGGTCGGCGTGAAGCGGCCCTCCTCCACAGCGGCTGAAACCAGCGGTTCCAGGAGCCGTTGGTTGCGCAAGCGTTGGTTGGTCGTGCTCGCTCCCGTCCTGGTGTTTGCCGGTTTGGTGGCGTTGGCCCCCAGCACACCCGAGCGTCGCGACGACAGTCCCAGCGACAGCGTGACCAATGATCTGCCCCGTCGTGCAGGTCGCGACCAGCAGAAACCGTTCCGCTACATCCCCGATGATGAGGTGTATGCCCTGGAGATGGATCCGCGCAAGGTGCGGTTTGACCTCCTGGAAGGCTGGGATCGCGAACAGGATGCCTTTGAAGACATGGCGGCTCTGGCCTACGTCTCAGGGCCGATGTACGAGCGTCATGTGGACAATGGCGGTCAGGAAATCACCGTTCCCCTGGGTGACCTCAAATTCGGCCGGAGAGTCTGGAAAGGGCGCAATCGCACGGCCTCGCGCCAGAGGGCCTATGTGGGGATCCGGCACGACGGTGGCGTTGACTTCGGATACGGGGAGCTGACGGATGAGCGAAGCCGCACCTACGACACATTCATCGGTGGACTGCACAGCCTCTACAACGATCTGGAGGCGCCTCCCGAGTCGTACAAGGGTGCATACAGCAAAAGCATGGGGCAGCGCATTCGCTACTACCTGCCGCGCATTCGGATGGTGATGGGTCTCCGGGACGATGGCCGACTCGAAGTGCTGATGAGTCGTGATGGACTCACGCTTGAGCAGAGCAAAGATCTGGCTCGACGCCGGAACTACCTTGCGGCCTACATGCCGGATCATGCCTCCAAAAGCCGTTTCATTATTCCCGGTGTGAAGGGTTTTACGGAGGAGGACGCCAACTGGATCAGCGGCGGAGCAACCAGTTTTGTTCATGTGCCTTACATGCTTCGGATGAGCTCACGCATGAGCCCCTTGCGTGGAGATCTGGTTGCTGGGCTGACGCCAAAACTGGGCCCGGATCAGGACTGTGAGGGGCCGATCAAGTGTTTTCAGGTGTTTGGTAACCACCTGGCAGATCGTGCTTTAGCGGGATTGAATCGTGTGATGGAACAGGGGGTTGAGCCTCTGGCGCGGATGATCTGGGCGCCAACACCAGCTCCAACCTCCATTCCAACGGAGCCTGATCGCACGCTTCAGGATCAGGAGCGTTCGCCTCTGCGAGAACCACCGATCACGGCCGATCCGCTTGTGTTGCGAGAACGCCCTGAGGAGATTGATCGAGGCGGTCGTTCAGATCTTGACGAGCGTCTTGGCGCACCTGAAGACAGCCTGGCTCCGTCGCCTCTTCCGCCAGACCTGCCCCCCCCTGAATTGATTCAGGAGGATGCCGATACCCCAACGGCTCCCGAGGCCACCCTCCCGGCGTTACCGGATCCTTCGGCCGAAAGCTCAGTCGATGTGGAGAGCAACGGCTCCGGTGCTGACGATGGGGAGTTGGTCGGAGCACCGCCGCCCCCTGAACTTCCACCGCTTCCACCGGTCAATCAATGGCCGTCCCAAGCCTTGCCATCCCTGGATCAAAACAGCAACTCGTCGACGTCAATGGATTGAGCCTGATCAGGGTGACATTGAACTGAAATCTCTGAAGATCTGCTTGGCACGTTGCGGGCAGTGATCAATCGTGTGATCGATCATCCCGATGATCATGGTTTGGCTGATGGCATCGGAATCAAAATCGACCTTTTCATCCAATTCATTCATGGGAATCCCAGACTTGATCAAGGCGATGGTGATTCCCTCCTCCACCGCCTTCTGGAATGGGGTTGCCTTGCAGTACAAGGATCCTGCTGCGACTCCAGCTTGTTGAGCAAAATTCAAAGGGTTGAAGGCCTCCTGAGCCTCCGTCGTCCTGCTCATGGTCGGAGCCAGGATCAAGAAGGTAACGCCAAGAAGGGAAGTGATTGAACGTTGACGCAAATACATGTTGAGTTGATCAATGAACTTCTGAATGAGACCTGAAAATGTTTCGGCGTTGTTGTTGTGCGATGTCTAGTTGTTGGATGCTGGCAAGCGCAAGACCTAAGGAATTGATTTAAGAATTTTCGCCTTTTAAGTTAGATGTTTTTAATTTAGGCTTGATTGTTTGGCGTGTCTTTATTTGCAAGAGAGCGTAATATCGAAAATTGATTTTGCGTTCGCCCAGCATGCTCGGGGGCGTGATTCATTTTTGATCCATCCTGTTGTGTCTCGCAATCGCGGGGAATTGAGTTGAGATTGTTCTTTGGACGTTTCTTGATGAGGCTTCTTCTTTATTTGGGCTGATTCGCATCAGGCTTGCCTTGGGCTTGGAGCAATTGAGCCTTGAGTGATGGTAATTGTGTGATTCTTGCTGTTGAGGTATCGAAATCAGTGCAAGTTGTGAGCAGTGGATGGAGCCCATGGGGTCCAGGTTTGTCTTGATTGGGTGAGCGAGCGCTCGCGGCCTAAAAAAAGAGCGTGCCTGAAGCACGCTCCCCCAACAACATTCCACAAGGTCCCCACCTTGCGGCAAGAGAATTGTTGTGTATCACACCGAACATCTTTGTATCGATGGGTACAAATTGTGATGTGGTTTTCAACATCGTTATCGAAGAGGCCTCTTGATTGGCCCGATTTATCCATTTCTTACCGAAATGAGTCTCTGGGGGGTCCGGTTATTTTTTGAACACCCCATTGCACTCCCCTGGGGCTGGTTGAGTAAAACAATGGCCTTCTGGAGACCAATATCCAAGCGCTGGTAGTTGCAAGCCTTGCGCTCGTGCCTTCGCATTCACTTCCTCTACGCCGCGGCCTTGAATCAGGACATGTCCTTCTCCATCCACAAGATCGAGGAAGTCGTTTTCCTTCGTTTCAGCTGTTGGGTTGGCTAAGGCTGTCAGTGGCAGAGCTGCTGAGCAGCCAAGGGCAATGAAAAGACGCAACATGGTTTTCAACACAAGCGGAATTCAGTTGTTGGTTACCACGACAGGTGTACCGACCTTGACGCGATTGAACACTTGAATCACGTCGTTGTTCAACATCCGAATGCATCCCAAGCTCACGGCTGACCTGAGCTTGACCCAGTTCGGCCATGCTGTCCCATGGATGGCATATTCCCCAGAACCGATCTGGACGTAGGCCATGTACCGGACTCCCACGGGGTTTTTCGGACCTGGCGCGATCACTTTCGCCCCTTTGTGATATGTGGGTGCCGGGTCCATTTTTGTAATCGAATAGGAGCCCGCTGGCGTCGGAGACTCGGGTGCGCCGATGGCGACCGGATATTTCGCAATCACCTCGCCATTGTCAAGCAGGGTCAGATAGCGCTTTTTAAGACTGATCTCGATGGTCGGCTCAGCCTGAGCCGGCAGATCTGCGATGGCTCCGAAGGCAGCTGCTCCTGCAAGGGAGGCCAGCAAGATCGGACGGACAGGCATGGACTTCCGAAACAGGCACCGGAGGCATTTTGACCTATTTGAAACCAGCTAGCGTCGATCCACCGAAACGGATGTTCTCGATCGATGTCGTGCCTCTCCGGAATTCGCCTCAGTCTCTTGGCCTGTGGTGCAGCTGTTGTGTCTGCCCTTGCTTGTCCGATCGAGGCTCGCGCAGGTTTTTCGCCTGAGCAGCTGGAGGGCTTTGAGCTCAGTCATGTCCGGGGCACTGTTACCACAGTGCTTCCGGATCAAAAAGTTCTTGAGATCATCGATCCTGAGGGCCATCGGGAAATCATCACCGTTGGTGTGGACCTCGCTCCGTTGGCCATCAGGCCAGGTCAGGGCGTTGACGTCTCGCTGCTCGACGGATTGGTCGTGGACCTGAAGCGTAGTCAGGACTCCGAGCTGAGTTTCAACCGCGAAGACATCATCATTCCGAAGGACATGGGTCCTTTGAAACAAGGGATGCGTGTTGCCCTGGCTTCCGGCACGGCTCGGGTGGTGAAGTTGTCCCGCCAAGACAGGAGCATCAGCCTGCTGGGTCCCCTTGGTGGCATCCATAACCTTGATGTTCTTGTCGACGCGACGGATGATCTTTTCCCGCAACTCAAGGCCGGTGATCTGATTGATTTCCGGTTGATTCAGCCCGTTGCTGTTGATGTCAAGCGGATCGCCGTGGCGGATGGAGTGCGTGGGACCACGGATCCCCAGCCGATGCTTACGCGATCGGTCAATACTGGTGCCTCGCTGAAGGCAGAGCTTCTCGAGGCCTTTGAAATCACCCAGTTGGTTGGATCCATCACCAGGTTGATGCCATCCGATCAGGTGCTTGAAATCAAAACGCCCTATGGACACACCATGCTGATCAGCAGTGGGGTTGACCTCTCCGCGGCGGGATTCAAGATCGGTGATGAGGTGAATGTCGACCTGCTCGATGGTCTGGTGGTGGACTTACGACAAAGCGCTGTGAAGCGTCTCCGCTTTGAACGGGACGACATGATCCTTTCCGAAGACTTTGGGCCAGTACGCGAAGGCGCCAAAGTGGTGATGGCCACCGGTACAGCTGAAGTGGTGAAGATTTCTGAATCAGATGACGAAATCAGTCTGCGAGGTCCATTCGGGGGTGTTCACAATCTTGATGTTCGCCAGAGTATTTACGGTGATCCATTGACCACCCTTTCCGTTGGCGATTACGTCGAATTTCGGATGATCAAACCCATTGCTATTGCGATTCGAAAAAACAGCTGATCATCCCTCTTGATGGGAGGCCAGGGCGCGTACAACATCACCCCTGGTCAGAACGCCAATCGGCTTGCGTTTCTCATCAAGAACGAAGAGCCGTTGTGTACTTCTGTCGTGGAGTTGTGATGCAGCCTTGGGTAAGGGGAGAGTTCCAAGACAGCTATGAACATCCTTTTTCATCAGATCGGCCACTGTTGTGCCGAGCACCTGATGCACCTGTTTGTCCCAGTTGAGGGGGTTTCTTAGGTAGATGACGCTGTCCAGCAGCATCACGTAGGGGCCTGCATCCACTCCGCTTTCTCGCACCATCAGGTCCTGTTCGGTCAGTTCCCCGATCAATGCCCCATCCTGGTTCACCACTGGCAGGCCGCTGATGTGGTGATCACTGATCAACTGCACAGCATCCTGCAGGGTCGTGTCAGCTGTGACGCTGAGGACCGGATGGGTCATCACATCGGCAACCGACAGCTGCAGGACCATGAATCTTGTGCATCTGAACGCATTCTGCGTTGTGGTCGCCCCATACGCACTCCAGCCAGGACGCATTGGTGGGGATCGAGTCCAAATGAAAAAAAATGCTCGATACTTGTTAAAAAGTTGTGACTAAGAATTAGTCGCAGATTTTGAATTCATAAAACAAAGCTTCTGCTTCAGCATATTCGCCATTTTCTCGCAGATGAAAAATCATCGCTTTCCACCAATCCCACGTTTCGATCTGAATTAACTCATGGAAATGATGGTTCCATTGCTCCTGGCGACGCGGTGGCATCTCTGACATCCAGCATCCTCTCTCTGATGCAACGCTAGTGACGCTGGAACGAATGTCATCGATATTTCATTTTGAAAAATTGTGATGGAGGTGACGGAACGAACTGAATTGTTCGCTCCCATGTTTGTCGGGTGATCAGCGCCATCAGCTCCCTGGGTGTTCGTTGTGACCTGTCGGTGCCGCTGTTGAATTGGATGCCGTGCTTGCTGCGCTGTTGCCTGTTCCTCTGAGAACCGTTGCCAACGGCCTCACTGTTGCCAGGGCTTTGGCAGGCCTGCCGCTCATCCTTGCTTTGCAAGCCGGTTGGTCTGTGCTGGCTTGGTGGTTGCTTCTGCTCGCCGGCCTCAGCGATGCAGCAGACGGTTGGTTGGCCCGCCGTGCTGGTGGCGGCAGCGCTTGGGGGGCTCGCCTGGATCCATTGACCGACAAGGTGCTGATTGCAGCGCCACTGATCTGGTTGGCGTCCACCGCTCAGTTACCCCCCTGGGCTGTCTGGGTGTTGCTGGCCCGTGAACTGTTGATTTCCGGTTGGCGCGCGCAGGCCGGTGATGGTGCTCCGGCTTCGCTTGGCGGTAAAGCCAAAACAATCCTCCAGTTCCTGTCGTTACTGCTGTTGCTCTGGCCGCAGCCATGGACGGGTCACCTCTGGTTCGTGGCCGTCGGCTGGTGGATGTTCTGGCCCTCGTTGGTGTTGGCCCTTTGGTCAGCCGTCTCGTACCTCAGTCCCCGATCAACGCAGCATCCGAGCTGAAATCCAGGGATTGTGTCGGTGCCTTGGCATAGTCATGGCGATAGCTGTCGGCAAGGCCGTCATGGAGATCGAAGCGTGGCTGCCAGGCGAGTTCCCGCTGCACCCGCGTGATGTCGGTGAGGAAATGA
>CAZJLQ010000005.1:0-18098 GCA_964546675.1 uncultured Synechococcus sp. | reverse complement strand
GCTTGCCCGGTGACGCAGATCGGAGAGATCAGCATGGCCGCAACCATTGCCGGTCGCTGGATCAGTTCCCATCAGACGGTGATGCCTCTGCTGTTTCCGATGGTGCAGGAGGAGGCCCCGAGACGTCAGGCCTGGCATGCCGCCGCTGATGCTCTGGCTGAAGCCGTTGCTTCTGGGCGCTCTGTGGTGCTCCTCTGTGAGGGGGATGCATCGTTGTTCGCCACCTCCAGTTATGTCCTGCTTGCTTTGCAGCAGCGACATCCTGCTTGTCGCTGGCGCGTCATTCCAGGGATCACGTCGTTTTCGGCCGCGGCCGCCGCGATGGGATGGCCCCTGGCGTTGCAGCAGGATCGGTTGCTCGTCTCACCGTGTCCGTCCAAGGAGGTTGAACTCGATGGCCTCCTTGATCGGGCTGAACAGGACCGTTCCGTACTGGTGTTGCTGAAGCTCGGACGTCGTTGGCAATGGGTCAAGCCACGGCTTGAGCTGCGCGGCATCCTCGAGCAAGCCCTGTTCGCGGAACGGGTGGGCTGGCCGGACCAGGAACTCGCTCCGGCGGTCGACGTGCCAGCTGTCGAACGCCCTTACTTTTCACTGCTGTTGGTGCGGCAGCGCTGGCCATCTGTCCTGCCCTGAGGTGCTTCAAGATCAGTCCGAGCCACCTGGTTCGAACTGCTTACTCAGGACAGTTAGTCAGGACAAGCCTGCCCCGAGCCTTGTCAGCGTTGTATCCAGGAGGGAGAGGGCCTGTTGAGAGGTGGGGGCGCGCATCAGGTCGTGGCGGAGTTGAGAGGCTCCGGAGAACCCTGTGCAGGTCCAGCTCATGTGTTTGCGTGCAATCAGCAGGCCGTGCTCCCCTTTGGAGGCGAGAAGCGCCAGCAGCTGTTCCCGTGCCAATTCGACTCGCAACCTCGGGCCGGGGGTTTCGGGGACCGTCTCGCCACGGATCGCCGCGTCGATCTGCCCCACAAGCCAGGGAGCACCCATCGTGCCGCGACCAACCATCACCCCATCGGCGCCGGTTTCCTCCAGGCAACGCAGGGCGGCGTCTGGATCGTTGATGTCTCCGTTGGCGATCAGGGGGATCGTGAGAGCCTTTTTCACCGCCGCGATCGCCAGCCAGTCGGCCTCACCTTTGAATCCCTGGTCCCGGGTGCGACCGTGAAGGGTCAGGAGCTGGGCGCCAGCATCCTCCAATTGTCGGCACCAGGCCACCGGATTGGCATCGCTGCCGCACCAACCCAGCCGGGTTTTGACGGTGACCGGAAGTTGAACGGCCTCTGCCACCGCCTCCACGATGCGCGAGGCGAGATCAGGGTCTCGGATCAGTCCTGATCCGCCTCCTTTCCTGGCGATTTTGCGAACTGGGCAGCCCATGTTGATGTCGATGAGGAACGCCCCTGCGTCCTCGGCTCGCCGTGCGGCATCAGCGATGGCCCCGGGGCGGTGATCGAACAACTGGACCCCGATCGGACCCTGCTCCTTGGCCAGTTCCTCCACCTTGTTCCGGCCATGGCCCAGCTCCAGGCTCGTGGCATTGACCATTTCGGTGAAGAGCAACGCATCCGGGGCCCATCTCCGGACCAGACCTCGGAAGATGCTGTCGCTGACTCCTGCCAGCGGGGATTGCAGAACACGGCAGTGCAGCTGACGAGGCGTGCCACGTCCTGGAAGTTGGAGTGGATTTGAGGCAAGCATGGGCCCATGCTGCCGAGTGATGTGACCGCCCTCTGGCCCCTCAGCCGTGTCCTGCTGGAGCAGATCCTTGAGGACCGTTGTAGTGATCGCTTCGTCTGTGAACGGATCTGGGAGCGGCTTGGTTACCGGCAAGCCGATGGGATTTGGCGTGCAGGGTCGGAGACCCCTGCCACATGGACTGAGGCTTTCCCGCTGGCTCCGGAATTGATTGCCAGCCGCCCGGCATCCGTTCAGCTGACCCGCTCGATTTCAAAGCCCCACAAGCAGTTGCTGAAGCAACAACTGAACTTCGCGGGGTACCGCATTGGAGAGCTCTACCCAAGGCGCACCCGTCGTGCAACAGCGGTGAACTGGCTTTTGGCATGGCTGGTTGAGCACAACGAACCGTTGCCGGACCAAGGGCCTCTGGCCCCAGAGCTGCCGATACCGGCTGATCCGGTCGCTGGCCACCCCGGGGACTTGCCTGTGGCTTGATCGGCCTGATCTCAGGCTTGGATCGAGACGGGAGTGCCTGGGGCGGTGTTCTCGAACAACCACCGGGCCCCTGCCATCGGCATACGGACACAGCCATTGCTGCGGGGAACTCCGAAGGCTTGGCCTGCATTTTCCTGCCAGGGAGCCGCATGAATGCAGATCGCTTCATTGGCGCTGACGCACATCGTGTAGGGCACCCCGGCGACCGTGTAAGTCCTGCCGTACATCGTTGTCGAGCGGTATTTGGTGTACACCTTGCTGTCGAAGATGGGGGTTGGTGTGGAAGCTTTTCCGGTGCTGACCGGGATGACTCGAATCACCTCCTGATTGGTGTTGTATGCCGTCAGCCTCTGGTCGGACAGATCGACCACGATGCTTGCGATGAGCTCGAGCATGGCGAGATGGTTGCAGCTGCACCATCAGGTAGCGATCTCATTTGAGTCCCATGCGTCTCATCGCAGAAGTTTTCTGATTCCTCACCTCTGTATCGTCAGGAATTGAATGGAGGCCACAGCCGTGGCGCGTCCTGTCGTCGCGATCATCGGTCGTCCCAACGTCGGAAAGTCGACGTTGGTCAACCGGCTTTGTCGCAGCCGGGAAGCCATCGTTCATGACGAACCGGGTGTAACCCGTGATCGCACTTATCAGGACGGCTTCTGGGCTGATCGTGAGTTCAAGGTCGTGGATACGGGTGGATTGGTCTTCGACGATGACAGCGAATTCCTCCCTGAGATCCGCGAACAGGCTGCGCTTGCGCTGGAAGAAGCGAGTGTGGCGCTCGTGATCGTGGATGGGAAGCAGGGTGTCACCGCTGCCGATGAATCGATTGCGGAGTTTCTCCGAAACCATCGCTGCCCCACCCTGCTGGCCGTCAACAAATGTGAGTCTCCAGAACAGGGCCTGGCCATGGCCGCTGAGTTCTGGAGCCTCGGTTTGGGTGAGCCGCATCCGATTTCAGCGATTCATGGTGCTGGCACGGGAGATCTGCTCGATCAGGTGCTCACCTATCTGCCACCGAAGGATCAGGAGAGCGACGAAGAAGAGCCGATTCAACTGGCGATCATCGGCCGCCCGAATGTGGGCAAGTCCAGTCTCCTCAATGCCGTCTGCGGTGAGCCGAGGGCCATCGTCAGTCCGATCCGCGGCACCACACGGGACACGATCGACACGCGCATCGAGCGTGAGAATCGCCCTTGGAGGCTGATTGACACAGCTGGCATCCGCCGTCGTCGCAGCGTCAACTACGGACCTGAGTTCTTCGGAATCAACAGAAGCTTCAAGGCGATTGAGCGCAGTGATGTCTGCGTGCTGGTGATCGATGCTCTCGATGGTGTAACCGAGCAGGATCAGCGCCTCGCCGGGCGAATTGAGGAGGATGGACGGGCGTGCGTGGTGGTTGTGAACAAATGGGATGCCGTTGAGAAGGACAGCCACACGATGACGGCCATGGAAAAGGAGCTTCGAGCCAAGCTCTATTTCCTTGACTGGGCACCGATGCTCTTCACCTCAGCGCTAACCGGCCAGCGTGTGGACAGCATTTTCGCGTTGGCCACCCTGGCCGTTGAACAGCACCGGCGCCGTGTCAGCACATCCGTGGTGAATGAGGTTCTGAAGGAGGCGTTGAGTTGGCGGAGCCCGCCGACGACCCGTGGTGGACGTCAAGGACGCCTGTACTACGGAACACAGGTCGCCAGCCGACCTCCCTCCTTCACGCTGTTCGTCAACGATCCGAAATTGTTCGGAGAGACCTATCGCCGCTACGTGGAGCGTCAGATTCGGGAGGGATTGGGTTTCGATGGAACGCCGGTGAAGTTGTTCTGGCGTGGCAAGCAGCAGCGGGATGCAGAACGTGATCTCGCCCGTCAACAGAACCGGCAGAGCTGAGAAATGGACTGGCTCCGTCAGATACCGATGGGTCAGTACGTCGATGGCAGCGAAGGCTGGTTGCGACGGCTCGACCCAAGGCTCAAACTCGCCTGGTCGCTGATGTTCCTGCTCACGCCAGTCCTGGCTGGACCGGTTTGGCGTGTCGGCCTTGTGGTGCTGCTGTTGCTGCTCACCGCCTTCAGCGGAATGCCCGTCCGACTCTGGTGGCGTTCCATGGGGGTGCTGGTGCTGCTCGCCGCGGCCGTCGGGTTGTTGTCGATGCTGTTGCCGACCGTGGATCCGCCCGCGGCGCTGTCTCTGCGGCCCAGCGAGGAGCTCCCCGGAGTCATCGCCCAGGGCCCGTCCTGGGATCTGCTGCGGCTAGGCCCGGTTCAGTTTGGCTCTCTCACTCTTGGGCCGCTGGTGGTGGATCGCGCTTCGGCGCTGTTGGGCCTTCGCACCTCGACCTTGATTTTCACGGTGATTCACAGCGTGAACCTGGTCCTGATCACCACCACCCCTGAAGATCTTGTCTGGGCGCTCTCCTGGACGCTCAGCCCCTTGAAGCGCCTGGGGCTGCCCATCGATCGCCTTGGGTTTCAGCTGCTTTTGGCGCTCCGCTTTTTGCCGCTTGTCCAGGAGGAGTTGCAGAACCTGCTGCGCTCCTTGATCAGTCGGGCGGTCAGTCTGAAACGACTGGGTTTCAAGGCCGCCTTCGGCCTTGTGCTCGCGTTGGGCGAACGTTTGCTCGCCAATATCTTGCTGAGAGCCGAGCAGGGCGCAGATGCCCTCCTGGCCCGCGGCGGGCGCGTGCTCGAGCCCGCCGACTTCCGACTGCCTCATCAGCGTCCAAGTCTCAGCCTCAACGTCCTGGCTGCAACGCTTCTGCTGGCGATCTTGGCGATCAGGAGTAAGTTCGGTGCCCAGTAAATTTCCGTGGCGTTGATGAGTGCCGAGCGCTATCTCAATCACCCCACGTTCGGGATGCTGTATCGCGTCGCCCCAGCAGGGGAGGGACGAGACGTCTACGCAACGCTGTATGCCCAGCGCATGTTTTTCTTGGTCACCCTGCAGCCGCGGGGAGCTCAGTTCGAGGTGATCCCTTATCAGGATGCGCGTCACCATGCCGAAGTTCATCTGAACCGCTGCCGTCGTGAAGCACCATCCGAGGTTGAAAACTGGAGACAGCTCTTTGATCAAACCTTCATCTGATTCCAGTGCAGGCCTCCGCTTCTGAACGTTGGAGTGCTCTGACCAGTCAGATCCCTTCTCGCGTGCAGTTGCTGGCTGTGAGCAAGGGCCATCCGGCGTCAGCCGTGCGCGAGCTGGCTGGATGCGGTCAGCAGGCCTTTGGTGAGAGCCGTCTTCAGGAGGCTGCTCCGAAACAGACTGAACTCGCTGATCTGCCTCTGGAGTGGCATTTCATCGGTCGTCTGCAGAAAAACAAGGTGCGGGGTGTTGTGCGTGCCTTCCCCGTCATCCATTCCATCGATTCATGGTCCCTGGCTGAACGGGTCTCACGCATTGCCGCTGAGGAGGAGCGGATCCCGGAGTTGTTGCTTCAGGTGAAGTTGCGACCTGACCCCAGCAAGGGTGGATGGTCTGAAACGGAGTTGCTCGATCGATGGCCCCGACTGCTGTCGCTGCCTTCATTGCGAATCCGCGGACTGATGACCATGGCGCCCCAGGGACTGGATTCCGATGAGCGTCTGAGGCTGTTTCGGGAGTGCGCGGCTCTGAAAGATCAGCTTGAACTGCAGGAGTGCTCGATGGGGATGAGCGGCGACTGGAGGGAGGCCGTCACGGCGGGAAGCACCTGGATCCGTCTGGGGTCTGCCCTCTTTGGATCCCGTCCAGCCAGCCTTCCCGGCTGAAATGGCTTGCTTGTAGCAGGCTGGAACGCTATTCAGGGTGAAGGCCCAATTACGTCTCAGCCTGAGAGGAATCCAAAGGTGTCGCTGATTTCCCGTCTACGTGCCGTCGTCGCCGGCGACGATTATCTCGATGGCGAGCTCGATGACTTCGCGTACGAGGACGACCAGCAGGAAGACGATCAGCGTGCTGTTCATGCCGATGGAGGGGCTTTGGCCACGATTGGCGAGAGCAACCCCTTCGACCTCGGTGACAACCTCTCGTCCTCGAATGTGATCGGCATGCCCGGCATCAGCACGGCGACTGCCGAAGTGAATCTGATGGAGCCGAGAAGTTTTGATGAAATGCCCCGCGCGATTCAGGCCCTTCGCGAGCGCAAGACGGTCATCCTCAATCTCACGATGATGGAGCCAGATCAGGCCCAGCGTGCGGTTGATTTCGTGGCGGGCGGCACCTTTGCAATCGACGGCCACCAGGAACGTGTCGGAGAAAGCATTTTTCTCTTCGCCCCCAGCTGCGTCACCGTCACCAATGCCAGCCAGGAAGAGACTTCGGCTCCAACTGTGGTGACGCGTGAGTCCGAGACGACCGAGAACGAGACCGCTGCTGCACCGTCACCAGCCTGGGGCACCTCTGCTCTGTGAGCCCTGCCTTTGGGGTAATCGGTCTCGGCCGTATGGCCAGGGCCTTAATCGATCCGCTGATCGACCGGGGAGAGATCGAGCCAACCGAACTTCTGGCTGTTGTCGGATCCACGACTAGTGCGCACCAGCTCCGGGGGCACTTCCCGCCAGATGTGCGTATTTTTGCCTCGACGGATACAGGTGCAGCAGACGTCTGGACAGCTCCTGTTCAGCTGTTGGCCGTGAAGCCACAACAGCTTGATGCAGTGGCGGCAAATGTGCAGCCTGTTGACGACTCACCGCTGCTGATCTCTGTTTTGGCGGGTGTCAGCCTTGCGCGATTGCAGAGGCTTTTCCCCTCCCATCTCTGTGTTCGTGCGGTGCCGAATACCCCTGCCCTCGTCGGTGAGGGACTGACTGCTCTCGCTTGGGGCGAGGGGGTCGGAGCAGAGCTTCAATCGCAGGTGAGGGCCCTGTTCAGTGGTGTGAGTGAGGTGCTTGAGCTGCCGGAAGAGAAGCTTGATCCGTTTCTGGCGCTCACATCATCAGGTCCGGCTTTTCTGTCGATCGTTGCTGAAGCACTGGCGGATGGCGCCGTTGCCTCCGGCCTGCCCAGGGATCTTGCCCTGCACCTGAGCAACCGCACCATGGCGGGGACCGCCGCTCTGCTGCATGAACGAGCACTTCATCCAGCCCAGCTCAAGGACATGGTGAGTTCACCGGCTGGCACCACGATCGCTGGAATCCGCTGTCTTGAGAAGAGTGGGCTGCGCTCGGCTGTCCTCGAGGCGGTCGTTGCTGCAGCGGAACGGAGCCGCGAGCTGGCCTGAAGCGCTGGTTGCGCTGATCAAGCGGCCATCGGGGTTTGTTCGAGAAGATCGGCGTACAGCGTTTCGATCGCATCGATGTTCCGGCTGAGGGTGTAACGCTCAAGGACCCTCTGGCGTGCCCTTCTGCCGAGTTCCCCGTTTAAAACCGGTTGATCTCTCAGAACAGGCAGAAGGGTTCGCAGCTGGGTCGTCACCCCTTGCGTGCTCATCACGATCCCGGCACCTTCATCAAGAACTTCTCCATCGGCGCCGGCGTCGGTGGCCACACAGGCTGTGCCGCTGGCCATCGCTTCAAGCAAGGCCAGTGAGAGTCCTTCCACAAGGCTCGGCAGCACAAACACCTCGGCGCACTGCTGGAGAGCAACTCGGATGTCTTCATTCTCTTCATACCCCCACCAGAGCACGTCGGGGCTGTCGTAGGTGTTCTGGAGCACCATGCGCTGGGGGCCATCGCCAACGATGACGAGCCGACATCCCTCCGGTGAGACCAACCGCCAGGCTCTCAGCAGCGCCTCGACATTCTTCTCCGTTGCAATTCGGCCCATGTAGAGAAACACTCTTGAAGCGCCCAGCCGTTGTTTCACCTGTTGCAGAACCGGTGTCGGCTCTGCATCGGAGGCGGGTTTCCAGTAGTGGGTATCAATGCCGTTGGGAATCACCGCCAGGCGGTCCCGGGGGACCCCCAATCGCTCGAGGATGGTGGCCTGAAGCTTGGAAAACACAATGACGCGGTCGTAGCGTGCCAGTGCCGGTGCATACAGCTGGTACGACAGCTGTTGTGTCCCTGCCGTCAGATTGCGTAGCCCTGCATCGAAGGGAGGGTGAAAGGTTGCGACCAGAGGGACGCCGAGTTGCTGGCAGAGATCCGGAAGTCGGAAATCAAGCGGAGACAGCGTCAGGCTGGCGTGTACGACATCAGGCTTGAGTCGGGCCAGCGAATCTCTCAACTCCCGTAGAGCTCTGGGGGAGGGGATGGTGTAAACCTGCGATTTGACGAGATAAGGGAGGCTGACATCGGGATCGTTGGCGAGAAGGGACGTTCTCTGGCCGACTGGATTTCGCGGGTTATCGAAGTGAATGAAATGGGTCTGATGACCTCTTCCACGGAGAGCCTCTGTGGTGCTCAACCCGTAGGACACATTCCCGCAAAAGGGCGACTTCTTCCCGAGCCAGGCAATCTGCACCAACCGAGACAGCCCCCCTCAAGTGAAAGGGCAAATTAGCAGCGCTTCCAAGGTCTCTCCAGCAGTGCCGCCACGGCAGCAAGGACGGCGAGCAGGATCAAAACAGGTTTGAGGCCAATGCTGCTCACCAGAGTGCCGGCGAGGACGAGCGGAAGACTCAGGGCGATATTGATCAGATTGTTCTGAAGGCCGAAAACCCTGCCGCGCTCGGCTTCCGGTGTGTCCTCCTGGATCGTGGTCTGCGCGGGGATGGCGACCAGAGCAGCGCCGATGCCGAGAATTCCACAGAACGTGAGCGTTAATCCCAGGGACCCCTTGATCTGACTAAGCAGCACGAGCGCCCAGGTGATTGTTCCCAGTCCTCCAGCCGTCAGGCGTCTTCGGCTGAAACGATGCCCGATCTGGGCGATGACAACCGCTCCAAGAGCCATGCCGATTCCGCTCATCGCCAGCAGCATGCCGAAACCGGAGGGTCCAAGACTGCTGATCAGAGCGGCCAGCTGGAGAGCCAGAACGTACAGAGCAGCGAGCAGGCTGTAGAGGAGCACGAGATGCAGCATCGCCCCGCGAACGGTCGGGACCCTGCGGAGCACCATCAACCCTTCTCCGATCTCCTCCCAGACACTGGTTTCCGAGCTGGACCGGACGGGTTCACGCAGCTGAATGTTCAACAGGCTGACGGCTGCCAGGCCGTAACAGAGCGGCAGGAGGATGAATTCACCACCGTTCATCCCAACTCGGGACGCGAGGTCGTGCAGGCTTCGAAGGATGGGTTCGCCCAGCGCGAATCCCACGATCGTTGCTCCCATGCTGGTTGCCTGGTAAAGGGAATTGGCCGCGAGAAGTTGCTCGCTTGGGACCAGAAGGGGAATCGAGGCTTGTTCGGAAGGTGCGAAGAATTGCGTGAGAATGGACTCCAGCAATGTCATCAGCACCAGGCCCCAATATCCCCATGGCAACCCGAGCCAGATGGGTCCTGGAATGAGGCAGAAGGGTGCCAACAGCACCATCGCTGCCCGCAGAGCATTGGAGGCCACCATCACCGGTCGCTTCGGCCAACGATCGGACCAAACACCGGCCACGGTTCCGAGCAACATTGCCGGGATGGTGTTGGCCACAAAAATGCCAGTGGCCAACAGTGTGATGACTTGGGCCCTTGTGCTGATGTCGAGGTGAATGGCGGAGGCGACTCCCGCCAGGGCATCGGATTGGCCAGCCTGCAGCAGCAGATGCTGATCAATCAGGTACACCATCAGCACGATGTAGAACTTGTCCGCCAGCTGGGAGAAGATCTGCCCGATCCAGAGACAGCGGAAATCCTTGAGTTGCAGCACCGCCTGCAGCCCACGGCCGCCGTCAGGGTTGCCGCTGATCGGGAGGGTCGGTTCTGGATTGTTCAGTCTCGTTCCCTTCAAGACCCCGTTGCGTCGCCGCCATGATCGCTTAATCCGGGCATGGTCAGGGTTTCATGGAGCATGGAGAGGGCGCGACAGCGTCTTGGAAGGTGCGTTCGAACCCAGATGTCCACGACAGTGAGAAGTCGAAGCCACACCCGAACCGGACCCATCAGCGCTCCATCCCGTCGACGCGGTAGTTCCGAACGGCTCAGGCGCTGAAGCAGGGCCAGTTCAGAGGGGTTGAGCTGTAAACGCGCCTCCGGTAAGGAGCCAATGGCAAAGCCGTCTTCAGCAAGCAGGCTGCAGCGCCAATGCCATTGACCGATTGGTGGGTTGAGCGGTTCACCCGTTCGGCAGCAGCTCTGAAGAGGAAGGCTGTATCCACCGAGGGTGAGCAGATGGATCACTCCTTGAACCGCTGAGGCCAAAACCGCGTCACTGTGCCCGGCCAGAGCCTCCAACCGTTCCAGATGGAGAATCAGCATCGGCAGCAACCCTTGAATCGGATCCTGATCGGCACTCAGCTGAAGACACAGGTCCGTCAGGGATTGGGCTGCTGCAAGGGTTTCCAGATGACGGCCCAGGGTGGCGAAGCTGCGATGCACCTTGAGTTGGCGCACCCGTGCCAGGCCGCGGCGTCCTCCCACCTGAAGTTCGAGCAACGTGAGCGGTGCTGCTGCGGCCAGGCTGCTTTTCGGCCGTCGGGCGCCCGGTACTGCTAGTCGGGTCAACCCTTCGGTTTCGCTGAGCAACGTCAGCAATCGGTCGTGTTCGCCAAGTGGCCCCACCTTGAGCGCCAGCCCCTCGACTCTTCGATCGCCCATTGCGTTCAGCCTTTCCCTGGGAGCGATGAATCGATGCTCGCTTCATCGGGGAGCCTGCCGATATGGAAACTGATTTCAGGGCCTGGAATCACATTCCAATGCAGGCGGGAAGCTGCATCCGGCCCAGAGCCCTTGGAGGCGTGGAGTGGCCTGACGAGGTAACAGCAGACATCAATCACGGACCACAAAGGTTGGACGCGGCGGTTCAGCGACGACAAAGAATCACGATGCTGATGGAGTGAGGTCGCCCTGTCGGTGTCTGTGGCCGGGACGACGCAGACTCTGCAGAAGCTGTGGGGCGCTGCTCGTGCCCAGCAGATTTGCCCCTGCCTCGATCAGAGTCAGCACCTGTTCCAGGCTGTGAATCCCCCCTGCCGCCTTGATGGCGCAACGACCACGGCAGAGGGGTTTCAGGGCCTCGATCTGCTCGGGGCTGGCCGGTGGCCCGAAACCGTTACCCGTCTGCACTCCAGATGCTCCGGCATCGATCGCTGCTTCAACGGCAACAGCGAGCAGCTCAGTTGGCATCCGAGCCATATCGAGAATCACTCTGGCCGGTAACCCAAGGCCGCAGATCGAGGCCAGTTCTTCTGCGAAAGCCCCCGATCGACCGTTGATCAGGGCCTTGAAATTTGGAACCACATCCAGTTCATCTGCCCCATGGGCTGCGGCCCACTCCGCTTCGCTCAGCTTCAACTCCTGGGGCAGGGCTCCGAAGGGGAAGCCGATGGTCGCAATCAGGCGAGGTCCGTCTTGACCACCTAGTCGATCCCGGAGTGCCGGCACATGCTGAAGGGTGGTGCAGATTCCCCGAACCTTTTCCTGGCGGCCTGCATCACAACCCTCCAGCAGCTGCTCATCAGTGAGCAGTGGGTCGAGTACGGCCTGATCGAGGAGTGGGGGCAGATCTGGAAGGTCCTTGGTGGGCGCGGCCATCAGCTTGAACGGGTCATTCCTTGGCCTGAATGACGCCATAGCCCCCATGATTGCGTCGGTAGATCACCTGGAGTTCGCCGCTGCCTCCATCGCGGAACAAGTAAAAATCGTGATCGATCAGATCCAGTTGTCGGCGCGCTTCATCCAGGCTCATGGGTGGCATGGCGAAATACTTGCGTCGCACCCCTGGATCCGGCAGGTTCACCTGCCGTCCCTGCACCAGTGATTCGTCGACTTGAGTGTCGTCGCTGACATCTTCGGTACCGGGCGTGACGCTGGCCCGATGTCCGTGGCTGTGATGGTGATCACTGTGGCGATCTTTCCAGCGCCGGAGCTGTCGGCAGAGCTTGCCAGCAGCGAGATCGATGCTGGCGTAGAGGTTCTCGCTGCGCTCCTGAGCACGGATCACCGTGCCGTTCGCAAAGACGGTCACCTCCGCCGTCTGCTGTGGAACACGGGGATTGCGTGCGACGGACAGATGGACATCCGCTTCTCTCACCACGTCGCCGAAATGATGCACGGCCCGCTCAAGTTTGGTTTGGGTGTAATCCCTGAGGGCCGGCGTGATCTCGAGGTTGCGACCATGGATCAGCAACTTCATCAGTCACTCCTTGCCGGGTAGTCACCGCAAACTAGGAACGGTTGAGCTCCCGGCACACCCCAGCGAGGTGATTTTTTTTGAGCCTGAGCATCCAGTGCCTTTTGATCGCGCCTGGAGTGATCAGCAACGCTGGCAGCAGAGCCTGATCGATGTCCCTGGCTCCGAAGAGGCTGTCTGGTTGTTGCAGCATCCGCCCTGCTACACCCTTGGGCGCGGCGCCAGCCTCGAGCATGTTCACTTCAATCCGGCTGTGCCGCCCGCACCCCTGCATCGCATCGATCGTGGCGGGGAGGTGACCCACCATTGCCTCGGTCAACTTGTGGCCTATCCGGTGCTTGATCTGCAGCGGCGAACCACAGATCTGCATTGGTATCTGCGCCAGCTGGAGCAGGTGCTGATCGACGTGCTGGCAGAGCTAGACCTAAGTGGGGAGCGGCTTGAGGGGCTGACGGGTCTCTGGCTCGAGGGGCGCAAGGTGGCCGCGATCGGGATCGGGTGTCGCCGTTGGGTCACCCAACATGGTCTGGCCTTGAACGTGAACTGTGATCTGAGCGGTTTCGCAGCCGTCACCCCCTGTGGTCTTCAGGGGAAGACTGTGGGGCGTCTTTCCGACTGGATTCCCGGTTTGACAGTTGGTCAGGTGCAACCACTGATGCGAAGGGCCATGGAGCAGCGCTTCGGGCTGGCCTGGCCGGGTTGAACAAAGCGTGATAGGCCTGTCGCAAGACCCGAGCCCTGTTTGATGAGCACCTCCAGTGCTGTTGTGGCCAAGAGCGGCTGGACTCCAACGTCCGGGGAGCGTCAGGCATTGCAGCGCCACTCCCATGTGGCGGAACTCACCCGTGTCGATGGCATCTGGCCGTGGCTGGCAGCTCACCATGGGACGGTCACCGCGGTTGATGCTCCGCACGCTGCCCATCCGGAACGGTTCAGTTATGGGGAGCTGGCGCAGCGCATTGCAACGGCTGCCGCCGCCTTCCATGAACTGGGAATCCGTTCCGACGACGTGGTGGCGATGTTCGCGGAGAACAGTCCCCGCTGGCTTGTGGCTGATCAGGGATTGATGCGGGCCGGTGCTGCCGATGCGGTGCGAGGGGCTTCCGCACCGGTTGAGGAGTTGCGCTACATCCTTGAGGACTCTCAGGCCGCAGCGCTTGTTGTGCAGAACGCTGATCTGTGGCGACGGCTGGAGCTGGCCTCAGAGCAACGACAAAGGCTGCGTTTTGTGGTGCAGCTCGAGGGAAAGCCTGCGGATGGATTGATCGGGTTTGATGAGCTGCTTGATCTTGGCTCCAAGCGTTCGGGTGTCGGCTTTGATCTGTCGGGCGATGCAGTCGCCACGATCCTTTACACCTCGGGAACCACGGGCCAGCCGAAAGGGGTTCCGCTTCGTCACAGCAACCTGCTGCATCAGATGCGTTCGCTGGCCTGTGTGGCCTACCCGGCAGCCGGGGCACCGGTGCTGAGCGTTCTGCCCATCTGGCATGCCTATGAACGGAGTGCCAGCTACTACTTCTTCTCTTGTGGCTGCACGCAGAGTTACACCACGATCAAGCAACTCAAAAAGGACCTGCCCAGGGTCCGGCCCATCGCGATGGCGACGGTGCCCCGGCTGTGGGAGGCGGTTCAGGCCGGCTTCGATGATGTGGTCAAAACCTTCCCTCCATCCCGGCAGAGGCTTCTTCAAGCCGCTCTGGTCAACAGCGCTGCCCACCGCAAGGCCTGGCGAAAGGCGTCCAACCTGATGCTGGAACCGACCCCTGTGCTCGGGCGCTTTTCGGCATCACTGGAAGCACTCCTGCGCTTGCCGTTGCACGCTCTTGCCTCAGCTCTGCTGTGGCCGAAGTTGCGGCGCCAACTGAGCGGGGGACAACTGGCGTACCCGATCAGTGGTGGTGGTGCCATCGCTCCACATGTGGATGGTTTTTTTGAAGCTGTGGGGATTGAACTGCTGGTGGGATACGGCCTCACGGAGACAAGCCCTGTTGTGAGCTGCCGCCGTCCTTGGAGGAACATTCGTGGGAGCTCCGGTCTCCCCATGCCCGAGACGGAATTTCGGATTGTTGATCCCGAAACCGGCACGGCTCTCGGCTTTCGGCAGCGCGGTCGGGTTCTGGTGCGGGGACCGCAGGTGATGGCTGGGTATCTCCGCAAACCGGAGGCCACCAGAAAGGTGTTGGATGCGGATGGCTGGTTCGACACCGGCGATCTGGGGATGCTGCTCCCGGATGGCTCTCTGGCGTTGACCGGTCGTGCCAAGGACACGATTGTTCTCAGCAGTGGAGAAAACATTGAACCGGGTCCGTTGGAGGAATCCCTGGTCGCCAGCCCACTGATTGAGCAGGTGATGCTGGTGGGTCAGGACGAGCGTCAGCTTGGTGCCCTCGTGGTGCCGCGGGCCGAGGAGATCAAGCGCTGGGCATCCAACGAGGGTCTGAACCTCCCTGAGGATTTGGGCGGCCAGCCTGGCGATCCGGCTCTCCTCAAAGCACTGATGCGGGAGTGCAATCGTCTGCTGAAGCAGCGGGTGGGTGCCCGGGGTGACGAACGACTGGCTGGTGTTGTTCTCGTGGATCCTTTCAGCATTGAGAACGGATTGCTGACGCAGACCCTGAAGCAGCGGCGCGATCGGATCACGGCTCGAGACGCATCATTGATCGCTGCGATCTATGACCGTTGATGCTTGGCCGGTTCTCCGGCGATTGACCGTTGAGGCTGTCGCTGAGACGCTTGGCGCGACTTCTTCAGTTCCATGTCTGACGGTTCCCTGACGATCAAACGCCCGATCACCGTCCGCGCCGTGGTCACACCAACCTGGAAGGAGGAAGCAGAGCGGGAGATCAGCAACAGCATCGCCGGCATCGACCAGCAACTCGGTCAGCTTGAGCAGGAAGGGCAGCAGGTGGTTGAGGAGGTTCGTCGTCAAAGCGCTAATCCCCTCGACCCCCGGGTGCAGGATCAAGTTGCCCAGATCCAGCAGCAGGTTGCTGCAAAGCGTGCAGAGTTGGAGGAACAGAAACGCACCTTCCTTCAGCAGCAATCCCAGGTGCGGGAGCTCGAAATGGATCAGATCGTTGAACAGGGACAGCTGGAGAGCACCTGCGAGTTGAAAGTGGGCGACAACCTCGTCGAGAAGATGCAGGTTGCAATCGTCGTTCGCGATGGTGTTGTCGAGGCGATCGAAGGCGCCTGAACCCAGCTGTCAGCTGACTCGTAAACTCCCCTGATCTGCCCATCAGGAGACGGTTTTGGCAACCCACGACATCTTCATGCCTGCCCTCAGCTCCACCATGACTGAGGGCAAGATCGTGGAATGGCTGAAGCAACCTGGCGACAAGGTCGGTCGCGGTGAATCGGTCCTCGTGGTTGAGTCCGACAAGGCCGATATGGATGTTGAGTCCTTCCAGGATGGTTATCTCGCGGCAGTGCTGATGCCTGCTGGCAGCACAGCACCTGTGGGAGAAACCATCGGTCTGATCGTGGAGAGCGAGGCAGAGATCGCCGAAGCTCAAGCCAAGGCCCCGAGCGGGGCAGCCGCTGCTCCAGCCCCTGCACCGGCTCCAACTCCAGCGCCCGAAGCCGCTGCTCCAGTGCCTACGGCAACGCCGGTTCCCGCACCAGCGGTCGCTGCACCAGCGGCGCCAGCGGCAGCTGTGGTGAACAGCGGACGCATTGTTGCCAGCCCCCGAGCCAAGAAGCTCGCAACCCAGCTGGGCGTAGATCTCTCCACGGTTCAGGGCAGTGGACCACACGGTCGCATTCAGGCTGAGGATGTGGAGAAGGCCAAAGGGCAGCCGATCTCCGTGCCTCGTGTCGCTGAAGGCACAGCCCCAGCTGTTTCAGGTCATGGGGGGGCTGCAGGGGGTGCGACATCGCCTGCCTCGGGATCGGCCCCTGCCGGCAACAGCTTTGGCCGCCCTGGTGAGACAGTCCCGTTTAACACCTTGCAGGGAGCGGTGAACCGAAACATGGAAGCGAGTCTCGCTGTGCCGTGTTTCCGTGTGGGCTACACGATCACCACAGACAAGCTGGATGCGTTCTACAAACAGGTGAAACCCAAGGGCGTCACCATGACGGCCCTGCTCGCAAAGGCTGTGGCCGTTACTTTGGCGCGGCACCCTCAGGTCAATGCCGCCACCACAGCTGCCGGGATGGCCTACCCCGCTGACGTCAACGTGGCCGTTGCTGTGGCGATGGAAGACGGTGGCTTGATCACTCCGGTGCTGCGCAGTGCTGATCGAACCGATTTGTACGAGATGTCGCGTCAGTGGAAGGATTTGGTGAAGCGTTCTCGCAGCAAACAGCTGCAGCCTGAGGAATACAGCACCGGAACATTCACCCTGTCCAATTTGGGAATGTTCGGCGTCGACCGCTTTGATGCAATTCTGCCGCCGGGCACCGGAGCGATTCTGGCGGTGGCCGCGTCCCGTCCCACCGTGGTCGCCGGAAAAGATGGTTCGATCTCGGTCAAGCGGCAGATGCAGGTGAACCTCACTGCAGATCACCGCGTTGTTTATGGCGCGGACGGTGCCGCATTCCTCAAGGATCTGGCCGAGCTGATCGAAACACGTCCTGAAAGCTTGGCGTTCTGAGGGCTACGTGCCTGATCAGAGAGACCAGCAACTCAGCAGTTATGACTACCCACTGAGCCCTGAGCGGATCGCTCAGGTTCCGGTGGAGCCGAGGCACAGCGCCAAATTGATGATGGTGCCGGCATCTGGTGAAGCTGCCGAAGCGGTCAGGCATGGCTGCATCTGGGATTTATTGGATGAACTTCGGGCCGGTGATCTGCTGGTGGTGAATGACACACGCGTGCTTAAAGCGCGATTGAAGGTACGGCGTTCAGGCGGCGGACGATCAGAACTGTTGGTCCTTGAACCCCGCGGTGATGGCCAGTGGCTCTGCCTGGCCAGGCCAGCCAAGCGGATGCGCCCCGGCGATGTCATCACCATTGAGGGCACATCCATAGCGCTCAGTGTGTTGGCTGAAGACAGCGCCACTGGGGGACGCGTGATTCAGTTCCCCAGGGATTGCAGGGATGCTGAAACGATTGAGTCCTTATTGAACCAATGCGGTGAAGTGCCGTTACCGCCTTACATCCAGCGGCATGACTCAGAGGATGCACAGCGCTATCAGACGCGTTACGCCGATCGCCCCGGAGCGGTGGCTGCCCCTACGGCGGGTCTCCATTTCAGCGATGAACTACTCGCTGCACTGCAACGCAAAGGGGTGCAGCTCACACGAATCACCCTGCATGTCGGTCTAGGAACATTTCGCCCAGTTGAGGTCGAAGATCTCAGGGATCTGCAGCTTCATAGCGAGTGGGTTGAAGTGAACCAGAGCGTGGTGGATGCGGTTTCTCAATGCAAAGGTCGGGTGATCGCAGTTGGTACGACGAGTGTGCGGGCGCTGGAAGGGGCAGCTCAAGCCCACGGCGGTACGCTCAAGCCATTCATAGGGACCGTGAATCTTGTTATTCAGCCGGGTTATCGATTTCATGTTGTGCAGGCCTTGTTGACGAATTTCCATCTCCCGAAAAGTTCTTTGCTGCTCCTTGTAAGCGCTCTGATTGGCAGGGAAAAACTCTTGGATTTGTACTCCCAAGCAATCAAGCTCAAATATCGTTTCTTCTCATATGGAGATGCAATGTGGATCGATCAATCGTCCATATTAGAATCAGCTTTGTTGGAAAATAACTGACTTAAAGTCGACGACTTGATTCGAACAGTGGTGAAGTCAATGCGTTTAAATGACCCTTCTCTAGACGTATTACTCAAGTTTCTCCGTAGAACG
>CAZJLQ010000004.1:0-18353 GCA_964546675.1 uncultured Synechococcus sp. | reverse complement strand
ACGGCCATTCCAGGTCTCAGCGAAGTTGACGAATCCGAAACGGGCTTGGGTGCTGTCAGACATGACGGTGATCGGGTGATTGGTTTCAGGAAATGTAACAAAGAATGGAGATTTGTTGCCACTGTTTGCGGAGACCCGCACCTCACCCTCTTTTAGGGGGTGCCGCGTTCAAGGCGACGCTTTGTGGCCGCCGTTGCGATGGCCTCGCGGGGGTTTTCCGGCCAGGGATGCTTCGGGTAGCGCCCCCGCATCTCGCGCCGAACCTCGGCGTAGCTACCGCTCCAGAAGCCGGCGAGATCTTCGGTCCTCTGCAGGGGGCGTCCAGCTGGGGAGAGCAGCTCCAGCGTGACGGGCCAAGCACCGTGCAGCACCCTCGGACCGTCTGAGGAGCCGAACATCTCTTGGAGTTTGACGGCCAAAACAACCTGGTCGTCCGTCTCGTACCGCAGTGCAGCGGAACGACCGCTGGGGATGGTCAGATGCGTTGGCAGAAGCTGTTTGAGCTGTTGTCTCTGCTCCCAGGCCATGCCGCCCCAGAGCGCTTCCTCAAGGGTCGTGCTGTCCAGATCCCTCCAGCCCAGGCAGTCCTCCAGGTAGGCCCCGATCCAGGTCTTTGAAGTCCTGTGCAGGTGTTCCAAGTCCCGCTGAGGCCAGGGCGTGCCAATCCGTCGATGGGCAAAGTCGAGGCGACGCTGCAGTTGCACTGAAGCTTCGGTCCAGGGGAGTGCATTCAGATCGCCGTTCTCTTCAAGCACCTGGATCAACAGGTTCCGGCAACGTTCCGGGGCTGGGGCAGGTTGGGGGGCACGGCGCAGGATGAGGGCGCCGAGGCGAAGAGTCCGCTCCGCCTTGATTCGCTGGCTGGAGGGATCCCAGTGCAGGTTGTCGTCCCAGGCCCCATCTCTCTCGGCGAGATCCAGCAACTGATTGCGGTCGAGTGCCAGAGCGAGCTGGATGCGTGTTTCCTTCGTCCCCATGTCCAAACGTGCGACCGCTAGCGCCTCTGCAGTGGCAAGGGGGTCGTCGTCATGGAGTCGGGCCCCGCGCCCCTGGCGCAACTGGAAACGGCCGATGCTTCCAGGGCGCTTCATCGCAAGCCATTCGGGGAAAGCGCAGAGGATGAGATCCGCTGCTGATGTTTCGGCCGTGGTCATCAGGTTCTGGTTGTGCGGCCCGGCTGGTGGAGGCTCCAAACGCCTCAGCTGCCGCTGCAGCTGACGACTCAGCTCACGAAGAGGCGCTAGCTGTTTCTGGGCCTTCAGTGCCGTCAGCCTGGCGTCGAGGTCACAGCCCACGTCGGCGTTGCTGAGCGGATCGCGGTCGCTGAGTAAGGCGGCCAGATCGCAGCCCAGTTCTGCACATCCGCGGCGCTGAGCCGTCAACATCAGTACCCCTAGACGAGGATGCACCCCCAGTTGGCCCAGCTGACGTCCATGGGCGCTGAGGCGACCGTCCGGTTCAAGCGCGTTCAGGGTCTGGAGTTGTTGACGTCCCTCCTGCAGTGAGGGATGGGGCGGGGGATCCAGCCATGGGAGCTCCTCTCCAAGCCCCGCGCCCCATGCGGCCAGTTCCAGTACCACCGGTTGCGGATCACTCAGCTGCAGTTCGGGAGGGCTGAAGGTTGGCCGCTGTTGCTGTTGGCCCGGCGACCACAGCCGGATGCAGACCCCCGGCCCTTGTCGCCCTGCACGCCCGCGACGTTGATCAGCGCTGGCCAGGCTGGCCAGGACCGTTTCGAGCCCCTCCATGCCGGTGTTGGGGTCGTAGCGCAGTTGACGGCTCAGCCCGCTGTCGATCACGAGGCGGACGCCCTCCAGGGTGACCGAGCTTTCTGCAATGGCACTGGCAAGGATGATCTGGCCGTCAAATCGCTTGTCACAAGCGCGGAGTGCTCGCCTTTGTTGTTCAAGGGGCAACTGACCATGCAAGGGCTGAACCGACCAATGGCGCAGGGAGTGGGTCTGCTCGAGAACCAGCCTGCAGCGGTTGATCTCCGCCAGGCCAGGCAGAAACACCAGGATTCCACTGCCATCTGGCAGGCCAAGCCCATGGGATTCGATGGCCCGCAACACCTGCAGTGGGAGGCTTTCCTGATGGCGCGCCGCTTGATGCAAGGTCTCGACTGGAAAGGAGCGACCTTCGCTCTCCAGAACCAGTGCCTCCGGTAAGCGCTGTGTCAGGTCCGTGATGTCAAGGGTCGCCGACATCAGCAGCAGTGCCAGATCGGGTCTCAGCAGTGGCAGGGCTTCGCGCAACATGGCGATCGCCAGATCGGCATCCCGCCGTCGTTCGTGAAATTCGTCAAACAGGACGCAATCCACACCTGGCAGGGAAGGATCTGCCTGCAGGCGACGCAGAAACAACCCATCGGTCAACACTTCCACTTGCGTGGTCGTCGACCGTCGTTTCTCGCCGCGAATCGAGAAGCCGATGCGCTGTCCTACCTCCTCTCCAAGGGTTTCAGCGAGGCGGCCTGCTGCAGCACGAACGGCCAGACGCCTGGGCTCCACCATCAAAACCCGACCTTGAATCGCCGGCGTTGAACCCATGGGTCCCAGGGCTCCGATCAAGGCCAGGGGAACTCGCGTCGTCTTGCCGGCGCCAGGGGGGGCCTGGAGCAGAGCGATGGAACCTGGCTGGAGCTCGCGGCAGAGCCGGGGTAACAGCCTGTCGATGGGAAATGTGGTCAACCCCGCAGGATCGTTCAGGGCACGATGTTGAGCAGACCAAACAACAGCAGACTGCTGATCGCTCCGATCGCAGCCAGCAACTGGACAAGTGGACCGAGGGAAATCGAGAGACTGGCCATGAAGAGTTTCTTAAAGGCCGATATGACTTTGTTGTAGACCGGCCTCTTCGTCTGGCGCTGTAGTCATTTGCACGCCTTCACATCAACCCTCAGCGCACGTGTCGCGTGCCGTCAACAGGGTGGTATTCCTCCCCGGTGAGTTCCTCGAAAACGATGGCGGGAAGACCGGTCTCGAACATCGTCTGCAGTGCTTCTTTGAGGTATGGGTTCCAGCCACCGGTGCTCACCTGTCCATGCCGCACGGTCCAGTCCCAGGTCCCTTGCAGATCCCGCGGGATCCGGCCTTCCCGGTCGCGGCGTGCGACCAGGTCGAGGGATTCGACCAAACCAACCTGGACCGGATCCTTCCCGTAGGCAGGGGTCAGGCTGAGCTCGAGTCGAACCGGGTCCTCCTTGAGAAGCCGTAGTCGAAATCGAGGTGGCAGTTTCAGCCCCTTGAGCACCGCAGCAACGATGCGCGTTCTCTGATCCACTGGGTCGACCCTCGTATCAGTTCCTTGAAGTGTGCCTCGGTGGGGCAACAATCACTAACTTATTCAGTGTCCGGTTCCGGATCTCCCGGCGGCCCATCGGGACTGTCATCACCATTGCTGAAGCGAACCGTGAGTAGGTCCTCCTCCGTAAGGCGCCCGTCCTGATCCAGGAGTTCGGGGTGGACCGTGATTCGGCCGGTGCGATCGTCATTACCGTTGGCCCGCTCATCGCTCAAAGGTCCGCTGGCTGCACGGAAACCCTTGCTCATGACGCGAAAGGCCTGCCAGAGCAGCGCCACGAAGACGGCTCCGTACAGCAGGGGGAAGAGGGAACTGAGCATGGTTGGCCGGTCTGGCTCCGACACGAACATCATTGCCAATCACTGGCTCGGTTGCACCCAGTCACAGTTCTGACAGCTTTTTCCGTCGCCGCGACCGACCAATTTGCGTAGCGTCCGGGTAACCAATGGAATCAATCTCGCGATGCCGATGTTCAACCCTCTGCGCCGGACCGCTCTGGGTGGATGTCTTGCTGCCGGACTGCTTGCCGTTGGGGGTGTCTCCCATCAGCTGATGCCTCCCTTCCGCAGCGCTTCTGCCCGTCCAGCGGCGGCATCTCTGTCACGCCAGTCCTTCGTTGCCGATGCCGTGGAGCGGAGCGGTGCTGCTGTTGTGACCTTGGAGACGGCAAGAACGGTGTCATCTCCTTCCATGTCCGGAGTGCCGCAGGCCTTGCTCAGGGACCCGATGTTCCGCCAATTTTTTGGGCTCTCCGGGGGTGGCGCCCCTCAGTCCAGGGTGCAGCGGGGCCAGGGGAGTGGTGTTCTCTTCGCCTCTGAAGGTCTCCTGCTGACCAATGCCCACGTGGTGGAAAATGCCGATCAGCTCACCGTTGGCCTTGCGGACGGCCGGCGTGTGCCGGGCCGTGTTGTGGGGAAAGACAGCCTCACTGATCTGGCGGTGGTCCGTCTGGACGGAAAGGGGCCTTGGCCGACGGCACCGATGGGTGATTCCGATCAGTTGAAGGTTGGTGACTGGGCAATCGCCGTGGGGAACCCTTTCGGCCTGGAAAGCACGGTCACGCTTGGAATTGTCAGCAATCTGAACCGCAATGTGTCCCAGCTCGGTATCTCCGGCAAACGTCTTGATCTCATCCAGACAGACGCGGCCATTAACCCGGGCAACTCCGGAGGACCGTTGCTCAATGCTGATGGGGAAGTGATCGGCATCAACACGTTGGTCCGCTCCGGCCCGGGGGCCGGTCTTGGGTTCGCGATCCCGATCAATCGCGCCAGGGTGATTGCGAAACAGCTCGTTGAAACCGGCCGTGCCAGTCATCCCATGATTGGGATTGGTCTCTCAGGCGTGCCAGCCCCGAACCCGGGATCCGCGGCTCCTCAGGGGGCAGTGATCCGTTCGATTCAGCCCGGTGGACCGGCTGCTAACGCTGGACTGCAGATCAATGATGTAATCGTGGCGATTGATGGCCGCAAAATGTCAGATCCCGCCGCTGTGGTGAGTGCCATCGACAGGTCGGGGGTTGGTCGGGCTCTTCAGATGACCATCCGTAGAGCCGGTGCAACCCGCACGCTTTCCCTGACCCCCGTCGATATCTCCACGCTTCAGTAACGGGTAGGAGATCTCAGGTTTCTGAGTCCCTCAGCTGATCGACGCAACGGGTGATGCATTCGCCGTCGTCAAGCGAGCAGGTGGTGATGCATTCGAAGTAGGTCTCCACAGCGTCCCAGGTTTGCTCGTGCTGGTCTGAACCACCGCCTGAACCTTGACTGGAACCATGGTGTGGAGCCCTTGCCATACCTGTTATGTATCGGTTTTGTCAGCCTATGCACATAGAAAGATCGGGTAAAGAGAAATGAGTTTTCCTGCCTAAATCGCTGTGAAGTTTCTGCACGGCGACGGCATCAATGCTTAGTTCAAGCAACGTTTTTGCGCTTGTTCTGCCGCTCTTTCTGCTTTTGTTTGTTGGCTTTGCGCTTGGCTTCACGCTCAAGCTCCAGTTGTTTCTGTTGGGCTGCGAGACGCTCTTCCTCTTTTTTGCTCAGGTAATAGGTGTAATCACCTCGGTAACGAACCAGCTCTCCATCACGTAACTCCACGATCTGATTGGCAACCCTTGAAATGAAATATCTGTCATGTGAAACAAGCAGCGCTGCTCCTTCGTAGTCGCGAAGGGCATCCTCCAGCATCTGTTTGGCCGGAATGTCGAGGTGGTTCGTCGGTTCGTCGAGCAGCAGAAGGTTGCAGGGGCTGAGGAGCATCAGCGCCAGTGCAAGGCGCGCTTTTTCACCGCCGCTGATTTTGCCGACCGGTTTGAACACGCTGTCGTTGCTGAAGCAGAAGCTTCCCAACATCGAGCGCACCTGGGTCTGCGTCCAGTCGGGCACCGCTTCAAACATTGTGTCGATCACGGTTTTGCTGAGATCGAGGGCTTCGGCTTGGTTCTGTTCGAAATAACCGGCCAGAACGTTGTGCTCTCCAAGCCGGGCTGCGCCGTCATCAGGCGCCTCAAGGCCCATGATCAAGCGGAGCAAGGTTGACTTGCCAGCGCCGTTGGGGCCGACAAAGGCAATTCGATCGCCCCGTTCAACCTCAAGTTCTGCACCCAGAAACAGAATCTTGTCCCCGTAACTGTGGGTGAGCTCTTCGATTAAGGCGACTTGAGCTCCTGATCGGGGTGCAGGAGGAAAACGAAAGCTGGGGCCGGACACGGTGTCCAGTGGAGCCTCCACGCGTTCGACTTTCTCCAGCAGCTTTTCACGGCTTTTCGCCTGCGTGCTGCGGGTGGCGCTGGCACGAAATCGATCGATGTAAGCCTGCTGGCTGGCGATGTCCTTCTGCTGGCGGTCAAAAGCGGCCTGGGTGGCCTCCTGCTCGAGCTGTTTCTGTTCGAGATGGTCGGTGTAATTCCCGAGATAGCTGCGTGAGACGCCGCGCTCGGTGGCCACGATCTGGGTGCACACCCGATCGAGGAAGGTGCGGTCATGGCTGATGACCACAAGCGCAGCGGTTTGCTTGTTGAGATACCCCTCCAGCCACTGGATGGTCTCCACATCAAGGTGGTTCGTGGGCTCGTCCAGCAGCAGCAGATCGGGTTCCTGAAGCAGGATCTTTCCCAGAGCGATTCGCATCTGCCAACCGCCTGAGTAGTCCTTCACCTGACGTTCGGCGGCCTCTGCATCGAATCCGATGGTGGGAAGCAGCTTGTCGATTCTTGCGTCGAGTTCATAGCCATGCAGAGCCTCGAAGCGGCTTTGCAGCTTGCCGAGCTCCTGAATGAGCTCGTCGAGATGGTCGGGATCTTCAGCGGCCTGCGGGGAGGCCATCGCGAGCTCCACCTCCTTCTGGCGATTGAGAACGGTGGCAGCTTCACCGAAGGCCTGGAAGAGTTCCTGGCGGACCGTTCGGTCCGGATCGACATCGAATTCCTGCTGCAGATACGCGATCCGCGGCTCACCCTGGCGCACCACCTGGCCGCTGGTGGGCTCCTCATGCCCAGCGATCAGACGAAGTTGGGTGGATTTGCCTGCACCGTTCACCCCCACCAAACCGATCCTGTCGCCCGGTTTCACCTCCCAGGTGACGTCGCGCAGCACTTCTCCGGTGGGATAAATCTTGCTGACGTTCTCGAGTCGCAGCACCGGTGCAGGGCATTGGGCAACCATCATCCCTGCCAAGGGTTCAAGGGGCCAGTGGTCGGCAGACTGGAGAGGCGACCGCTCTGCACCAGCGATGCTGAAACTCGAACAGCTAGCCGCAGTCGTTGTGGCAGCTGGCCTGGCAATCGTCAGTTATCTGCTGTTCTTCAGCTGGGCCGGTGGTGGAGGGTATGAACAGAGGCAACAGGAGCGTCCGCAGGCGACGCTGATTGAGCCTGCCGGGTGGAACGAAACGACGGCACTTGAGTCCTCAGCCAACGACCACGTCTAGAGCCCACCCCGTGCTTTGACGATCCATTGCTGGGTGTCGGCATCGTCGAGGCTCGCGAGATGGGCCTTGACGTCTTCGGGCTTGACGGGCAGGCCAAGCTGATCGCCAAGGGCGCAGATCGATTGCATGGCGCCGGAAGGATCTTGAAGGGCCTGCCGGAAGAGGGACTGCGTCTGCTCCGGGTTGCTTTGGATCCGTTCGTAGAGCTCGGCGGCGTTGTTGGATCCCATCGTTATGCAGTCTCTGACTGCAACGTATTCACCGTGGCCTCATGCCGCATCAGGCGGCGAGTTCGATGTCGTCATCGCCCCGGCCCAGGGCTGACGCGTCTTCCATGCTCCGTGCATCCACACAGAGCACCTTGCGCAACTGGGCGTAGTTGGCGGCCTGAGTTTGCCGGCCTTCCTGGACTGCGCCGTATTCCGCACGCTGCAGAACATGGTGCAGATGGGTCAGCAGGTAGGTGCTGATCACGGCGGAGACCAAGACATCACTGTTTTCAGAACTGCGACGCCGACGGCGTGGGCGGTTCGTCGACGGACTTTTTGGGGCAGCGCCACTGGTCGTCGAGCGACTGCGTTCAGAAGGATTGCGTTCGGAAGGACTGCGATCGGAACGGTTGCGCTCGGAACGACGGGGCGTTCTCGGGGAGGCGGATTGAGGCATGAAGCACTCCGAGGAGGACCGTCCGGGTGGGATCGGTGCCATCAGCATAGTCTTGGATACTATCCTTGACCACCTCTCTATACTCTGAAGTAGCTCAGCCCACCTCTGGAGCACGAGAGGTGCCCACCCGACAGACCTCATCCAGCGGCAAGCCGAAATCCCCCAGGATTCAGGTGGTCCTGCCTGAGGATCTGTGCGCGCGACTTGCGGAACTGGCCGAGCAGGAATCCAGAACGGTCAGCAACATGGCGCGTGTGCTGATCCAGCAAGGCGTCCAACGCCATGAGCAGAGCCAGGCAGCAGGCCAGTCGGCAGCAGCTCCATCGCATCCGGCTGAAGTCCCCCCAGCAACTGCCCCTCCATCGGGTGGTGGACCACCCCCTGCGACTCCATCCGCTGGGAGCACCAATGAGGAGCGCCTGCGCGCGCTTGAGAATCAACCCCCGAGGCGTCTGCGGGGAGCACCGCGACGGTTGCGCTTGCAGCGACCTGATTCATAGATCGCTGCATCGGTATTTCATCCCGGTCTGACAAGGCAGCCAAGGGTTGTTTCGCGAGCGGCTCCGGTGACCGTTGGAGCATTGCCGGGCTGTTGCCGCTCATGCCACCACGCCAGGAGTGCAAACACCAGAGCCTCCCGTGCTTCGGCCGGCAGGCCGATGTCATCGCTGCTGCGCACGCTGAGGCCACGGCAACGGGTCTGTAATTCCTGCATCAAGACAGGGTTGCGTCGCCCACCGCCCGCCACGATCAGCTCAATCGGTCGGATGCCGCTTCGGTGTCCAAGCTGCTGCAGGTCCTGGGCGATCACTGCGGCTGTGAAAGCAGCGAGCGTCGCCACAACATCGTTGGGGTTCCTTCCCTGCAGATCCTGGAGGCGTTGATCGAGGTCACCGGATCCAAACAGCTCCCGACCGGTGGATTTTGGTGGGGGGGACAGCAGATAGGGATGGGCCAGCCATCGCAGGATCCAATCCTCGTCGCAGTGTCCCGCTGCGGCCATCGATCCATCCTTGTCAAAGGTCTGCGCACCGTTCGTGAAACGGCTCACCGCCAGATCGATCAGGCTGTTGGCCGGTCCACAGTCCCAGCCTTGGACCGACTGATGCCGATCCGGGCCGCAGCGCGGCGGGATGAGCGTCAGATTGGCGATCCCGCCAAGATTCAGCAGGGCTCGCCAGCCGGCGATCCCCCCGACCAGTGCCGCATCCGCCCTCGGAACCAATGGAGCTCCTTGCCCACCGAGCGCTAGATCCGCGGCACGAAAATCATGGATCACGGGGCGTTCCAGCAGCTGGGCCAGCAGCGGGGCCTGGAGGCTCTGCCAGCTCGCACCCCGTTTCAATGCTGAAGGTGGGCGATGCCACAGGGTCTGGCCATGACAGCCGACCAGGGCGGCATGGCCATCGGGATCACAGGCCAGTGCCGCTTCGGCCTGGGCTTCAGTGATGCTTTCCGCCAGGTTCAGCCACTCCAGTGCCGTTAGAGCTTGTCCTTGGCCCGCCGCGACGATGCGCTCCCGCAGGGGGATGGCATAAGGGGTGTGGTGATGCCGGATCAGGCTCCATCGCGGACGTTGGGCGGAGCCCTTGAATTCAGCCAATACAGCATCCACGCCGTCGGCGCTCGTTCCGCTCATCAGCCCAAGACAGAGCATGGCGTCAGGTTTTTGGCAGGCGCTGCAGGTCGTCCATCAGTCCCATCACAACGAGCAGGTGCCCCTGTTCGAGCACATGGGAGGCGGGTGGATTCACGGTGAGATTGCGCTGGGGCCCCGCGGCCAGCACATTCACCCGATAGTTCTTACGCAGGTTCAGGTCCCGTAGGGATTGCCCCACAAAGGGCTCTGGAACTTTGATCTCCTCGATCCCATGGGTTTCATCCAGCGCGAGGCGCTCCATCAGGTTCGGGCGGACCAACTCCAAGCCAAGGCGCTCGCCCTGCATGCGTGAGGGAAAGATCACCCGGTCGGCCCCGACGCGTTTGAGCATCTTTTCGTGGAGGTCGCTGGTGGCCCTCGCAATCACCTGTTTGACCTTGGTTCCTTCGCTGTCCTTCGCGATCAAGGTGGCTGTGATGCTGGCCTCGATCGGTTCACTGATCGCCACAACCACGGTCCCCATATCGAGGATGCCGGCCTCGCGCAGGGATTCCTCATCGGTGCAGTCCACCACCCGCGCTTCGATCGCAGGCTCCAGTTGGCGCAGTTCCTCCACAGCTCGAGCGGAGCGGTCAACGGCCAGAACGTCAGCCCCGTTCTGAAGTAGTTCGCGACAGACGGCGATGCCGAAGCGGCCGACGCCGATGACGGCGAAACCAAGCTGCTCGCTGCCTTGAAGGGGCCTCCAGTGCCACCACTCCCTCATGGTTCCGGTCCCTGGAAGGACTGCTCAGACATACAGATCTTCGCGTGGATAACCGATTCGATTCTGACGATGCATGTGAATCTGCTCCCGGGTGAGTGCCTCCCAGATCGCGCTGAGCAGAAGAAGAATCCCGAGTCGGCCAACAAACATGCCCACAAGCAGAACCCCCTGGCTGAAATGACCCAGCTGGGCGGTGACTCCCACATCAAGGCCAACGGTCGCAAATGCCGAAATGCATGTGAAGAGCATCGCCAGGAAGGTGAAGTCATCCCGTCCATCGAAATTGCTCGCGAAGCTGATCAGGAGGGTCATGACCAGCACAAACAGCAGTGAGGCCATGGTGATTCCCACAGCACGGAGGACGACCTTGTCCGAAATTTCCCTGTTGCGGATCACGACTGCGTCACGGCCCCGCAGCGTCGAGCGGGTGGCGGCCATCAGAGCAGCGACGGTGGTTGTTTTGATCCCGCCGCCGGTCCCGCCCGGGCTGGCACCGATGAACATCAACGACACCAGCAGAAGGATGCCTGATTCCGTGATGCTGTCGATGGAGAACGGAACGGTGTTGAAGCCTGCGGTTCGTGCTGTGACCGACTGAAACAGTGCGGTCATCCAGCGCTCGGACCAGGACAACGTCAGAAAGATTTCGCCCTTGTTGAGCCATTCCGTGAGGGCAAGACCCACTGTCCCGATGGTGATGAGCAGCAAGGTCGTGCGCAGGACCAAGCGCGTGTGAAGACTGAGCCGGCCTCGGCCGCCCCGCATCAACCGGCCTGTCAGATCACTGGTGACGCGCCAACCCAGGCCACCCATCACGATCAGCAGCATCACCACTGCGTTCACAACGCCGTGGCTGCGATAGCGCTCCAGACTGTCGGACCAGAGTCCGAAACCGGCGTTGTTGTAAGCGGAGATGCTGTGGAACAACGCAGCCCAAAGCCGTTCTGCGGGATCGGCAATGTCGGTGAAGCCATATCCGTAGAGAACCGCCGCACCGATCAGGATCACCAGAGCAGCCGTCAGCGCAATGCCCCGGAAGGTGCTGCCCACACCGCCAACGCCGAATTCATCCAGGGTTCGGCCCCGGTCAATCCGTTGCCGGAGTGCGGTTCCTCGCACCACAAAGCCCTGGAGAAACGTGGTGATGGCCATCAACCCCAGCCCCCCGGCGAGAATCATCGCCGCCAGAACGATCTGCCCGAAGCCGGTGAGGTCCGTGCCGATGTCGATGATCGTCAGCCCGGTCACGGTGATGGCGGACGTGGCGGTGAACAGCGCTTCCCACAGTCCGACACTCGACGTTGAACACAGAGGTGTGGCGAGCAGAAGCGTGCCGAGAAGGATGACCAGCAATCCGGTGACCACCGTGAACTGGGGGACGGTGAGCCGCCGGTGACGGCCATGGCGGTGCTGCAGAACCTCGTTCAAGGTCACAGGGCGCAGGCAGGGGTGGGAATCGGTGCCAACGGGATCATGCGTCCGCCTTACCAGTGTTGATCAGGTCGGTCCGTATCGCCAAAGAATCAGAGCGGGCACCAGCAGGGTCATGATCAGAGTGAGTCCGCTGCCGTAACGCGTTACATCGAGAAATCGGTACCGCCCCGGAGCGAACACCATCAGGTTTGTTTGATATCCGACCGGTGTCAGAAAAGACTGGCTGGCGCCGAAAAGAACGGTGATCAACATCGCCGTCGGAGGCAGTTCCAGGCTGGGCGCCAGTTGCACGGCAACCGGCGCCAGAAGTGCAACGGATGCGGCATTGCTCATGACCTGTGTCACCAGGGTGGTGCCGATGAAGATCACCACCAAGGATCCATAACTCGGCCAGCCTTGAAGCCCCTGTTCGAGGCCTGAGGCGAGTGCATCGGCCAGGCCGGTTTTCTGCAGGGCGACGCTGAAGCTGGTCAGGGACCCGAGAAGCAGGATCACATCCAGACGGATCGACCGTTGAAGTTCTCCTGGACGCAGGCAGCCACTGGCCACAACCGCCACGGTGGCCAGCAGAACCGATGCGACCAACGGCACCGGAGTGAGGGTTGGCAGGAGGAGCATGCTCGCGGCGATGCTGATTGCGATCGGTTTGCGACGCACGGTCGGCAGGTCATCCTCCAGCCGATCCATCACGAGCAGATCATTGTTGGCCTGCAGGCCGCGGATTGAATCGAGAGGGGCCTGCAGGAGCAGAACATCGCCCTCTCGAAGCACCACCTGTCCCAACCGTTCCTGCACGGTTTCCTGGCCGCGTCGCAGGGCCAGAACCGTGGCGTTGTGCCGCTGCCGGAATCGCAATTCCCGCAGACTCGCTCCGGCGAGTGTGGATCCCGCCGGGAGCAGCACTTCAACGGTTTTCTGCCCACCCCCGTTGCCGTTCTCCACGCTGAAGCCGACGTTGGCTCCTTGCGTGGTGAGCTGAATGGTGTGGTCCTGTTGCAGGCGCAGAAGATCCTGACGGGTCACCCGCAGCAGCAGATGATCACCGGCTTGCAGACTCCTGTCCGCCAGTGGCGGCAGAATCCGCTCCCCGCCGCGTTGAAGTTCCAGCACGTCCACGTCGAAGCGACGTTGCAGGCGACTGTTATGCAAAGACCGCCCCACAAGTTCCGAATCCTCTGGGATGGTGACTTCGGTGCAGTAGCTGCTGCGTTCCGGTCGGATCGCGAGTTCATCGCCGTTGGTTCCCCGGTCCGGTAGCAGCGCTCGGGGAGCGAGGACGAGGTAAGTCGCCCCGGCGAGCCAGATCGGGATGCTGATCAAGGTGAAGCTGAACAGCTCCAGGGAGCCGTATCCCAGTTGCTGGCTGATGTCGCTAACCAGCAGATTCACCGAGCTCCCGAGCAGGGTGAGGGTCCCTCCCAGCACGGTTGAAAACGAGAGCGGCAGCAGCACCCGCGATGGTGAGAGCCCGCGCCGATGGCACCAGTTCTCGATCACCGGCAACAGGGAGGCCACCACAGGGGTGTTGGGCACCACCCCCGAGACGGGTGCAATCACGAAGGCCATCAAGGCGATCAGTCGACGGGGGCTCCGAATCCGCTCTGAGGCGATGAGTGCTCTGAGGCGGTCCAGGGCGCCGCTTTTGAAAAGCGCGGCGGAGACGGGAAACAGACCAAGAAGTGTGATCAGAGCAGGACTTCCGAAGCCCGCCAGCGCTTCCTCCGGTCGGAGCACCCCCGTGGCCATCAACAGGCTGACACTCAGTAATCCAGTCAGCTCTGGCGCCAGTGCATTCGAAATGAACAGCACCACGGCAAGGATCAGCACAGCGAGGCTGATCAGGGCCTGTGGGTCCTGAATCGTGCTGATCAGCTCGGCCATTCGGGCTGGTGCCCACACGTGGGTGCGCCTGATTCTGCCCCCGCATCAAACAATTGCACCCTCAACCAATCCCGCAAGCCATGGAGGCCATCACCCTGGGTCGCGGAGAGAAAGAGGCTTCCGGGTTCCTTCTGTCGGATCGCTTCAATCTCCTCTAAAGGACATCGATCGATCTGATTGCCGACGATGAGGCGAAAAGCGCTGCTGCCCAGCTGATCCAGCAGTCGGTGAACCGTACTGAGCTGGCTCGACCAGTCGGGATCGGCCAAATTCACCACCAGCAGCAGGATGTCGGCATCCAGGGTCTCCTCGAGGGTGGCGCTGAAGGCTTCCACCAGCGGTTCCGGCAAGTCGCGAATGAAGCCGACAGTGTCGGTCAACAGCACGGTATGGGGTGCTGTTCCCGGGTTGGGAAGTTCAAGGCGTCGTGTCGTCGGATCAAGGGTTGCGAACAGTTTGTCCTCAGCCAGCACGCGATCCTGTTGCCGCCGGCCGCAGAGGGCATTGAGGAGGCTGGATTTGCCTGCATTGGTGTAACCAACAAGGGCCACACGCGGCAGACCGCGACGCTGATCCCGCAGGCGACTGCGATGTTGTTGCAGGTGTCGCTGGTCGCGCAGCAGGCGCTCAATTCGCCGTGCGATGGCACGGCGGTCCTTCTCAAGTTGTGTTTCTCCCGGGCCACGGGTTCCAATGCCCCCGCCCTGTCTGGACAGGCTTCGGCCTCGCCCGAGCAATCGTGGCAGTCGGTAGCGCAGCTGTGCCAGTTCAACTTGCAGGCGCCCGGCTGCACTGCCTGCTCGCTGGGCAAAGATGTCGAGAATCAGTTCGCTGCGATCCATCACTGGGCAATCCAGCAGCCGTTCGAGGTTGCGGGCCTGCACTGGGGTGAGTTCCCGGTCTGTGATCACGAGGGAGGCGCTGCAGCGTCTGGCGTCCAGTGCTGCTGCCTGGAGTTTCCCCTTGCCCCATACCGTTTGCGGGTTGGCAGGTCCGGGGCGCTGGCGGATCACGGCCACCGGTGTCGCTCCAGCGCTTCGCACCAGTCCTTCCAGTTCGGACAAGTCGCGATCGCTGCACTGTTGATCTCTGTTGGAGAGGGTCAGCAGCAGCACCCGTTCGCCTTGGTCTGAACTGTGGAGGCTTTCGTTGCCCTGGGTGTCTTGCGTTGCCAGGTCATGACTGCACAGCTGGCGGAGGTCGCCTTGCTCCAGTTCTGTCCAGCCCGCTGCACTGGCGCGGTCCGGCTGGAACAGGGAGGCTGGCCTCTGGCCGTCCGGCGCAATGCGGATGCTGAAGCGGAGCCAGATCTGAGGTGTGAGATCCAGCGCCAGCACGGCATCGCGTTGATCGGGTGAGCTGGTTTGGTTTTGGCTACAGCTGCTGATCAGTCGCCACCCCCCCGCCTGCCGACGGGGGGCTTCCGGTAGGTGGCTCAACAACGGATCTGATCCGGAAAGGGGGCCCACCCAGAGCAGTCGACACAGGCCTCGTCCATCGAGAACCAGGTGGAGGGGCTGATTCAGTTCGGTGGCCAGTTCGGCGAGTCGCTCAAGCGTGAGCTGATCGGCGACTCCGTTTTCGGGGTGCCTGCGTTGGCTGAGCCGTTCGAGCTGGCGTTGCTGACCTGGACGCAACCCTTTGATTCGTCCCGAGAGATGGGCTTGTCTCAATGACCCAGCAGCCAGGCACTCGCAGATCGGATGCCGAGAGACAGCCCCGGCATGCGGGTGAGATAAGCCGCTCTGCGGATCTGAAAGGCGATCGGTCCAGCCAAGGTCACTCCCATGCCCGTCAACGTCGCATCACCAAGTCCGAGGCTCAGCATTTCACCGCGGTCCTGAAAGTGGAAGGGTTGGGGGGGCGCGCCCCTATGGATTGCCAGAAGTGCCTCCGCAACAGCTTCCCCCTGCTGCATGGCCACCTGAGCTGTGGCTGGCCAGCTCTCTTCAGCACAGCAGGAACCGTCACCGATCGCGAAGGCATGGTCGTGTCCGACCAGACGCAGATCTGATCCGATCGCCAGACGACCGCCCACGAGCATCGGATCGGGGGTCATCGGTGGCAGATTCGGCCGGCTGCCTGCTGTCCAGATCAGCCCTTGATGGGTGAGTTGGCGTCCGTCCGTCAACTCGACCCGGTCCGGATGAACTGCAGTCACGGCCGTATTGAGGTGCACGGTCACATCCCGCTTTTCTAGGGCCGCTGCCGCTCGCTCACGATTAAAAGCGGCATTGTTGGCCAGAACGGTTTCTCCCATTTCAATCAGGTGCAACCTGGCGGCGCCCTCCAGAAGATCCGCCATCTTGCAAGCCAGCTCCACACCGGTTGGTCCGGCACCAACGATCACCAGTGCGGCATCGGGTCGTCGTTGAAGGCGCAACTCACGCAGCTTGTGGCGCAGGCTGTTGACGTCGTCCAGGGTCTGGAAGCCCAGGGCATGGTCGGCAACCCCTGGGATCCCGAAATCGTTGGTGCGCGCTCCAGTGGCCACAACTACGGCACCCCAGTTCAGCTGCTGCCCCGATGCTGTTTTGATGCGTCGTTTGCTCAAGTCGAGAGTCGTGACGCGGTCTCGAATCCAGTTAATGCCGTTGTGGCTGAGCAAACGGTTGTATGTGGGCGCCACTTCCCAGCTCTGCAGTTCTCCGCTGAGCAACTCGTAGAGAAGCGGCTGAAACAGGAACCGATCGCGGGGCTCGATCAGGGTGATCGGGCCTCGAGGAGCCGATTTGGCCAGGCTCAGAGCGGCGGTTAATCCTCCGAATCCACCACCGACAATCACCGTTGCGTCGGTTGACGGCGGGTCCTCTTGCATCCCGGATGCCAGTACTGATTAGACGATAGGCAGAGCTTCCGGTTCGGTGACAGGAGAGAATGAGCAGATGAAGGAGACGCCGGACGGCATGGTTCGCACAGCGGTTCCCATGGGGAGTGCTTCAGAGGTGTTGGACGACCTCGATGCCCATCGTGATGCGCTGGTGTCCTTGCCTCCGCAAGGTCGTTTGGCCTGGGCCCTGGAGCACTTCCCAGGGCAGTTCGCGTTGACCACCAGTTTCGGCATCCAATCCGCAGTTCTGCTCCACATGCTCAGTGAGCTGCCGTCAGGACGAGAAACCCCTGTGGTTTGGGTGGACACGGGCTATCTCCCCCCCGAGACCTATCTCTACGCTGCGACGCTGACCGAACGGCTCGGCATTCGTCTGGTGGTCGCTCAAAGTGAGATGTCTCCAGCGCGCATGGAGGCCCTCCATGGAAAGCTTTGGGAGACGGACGACGTGTCCGACCTTGAGCTGTATCACCGGATTCGCAAAGTCGACCCGCTGGAAGCTGCATTTGAAGCGCTGCGAACGCAGTGCTGGGCCAGTGGTGTGCGCAGAAAGCAGACCGATCATCGGCGCAGCATGACCTGGCTTGATCCGATCAGGGATCGGCTTGGTCTTCATCCGTTGCTGGACTGGACCAACAAAGACGTCTACTACTACATGACGTCACATGATCTCCCTCAGCATCCTCTGTTTGAACAGGGGTACTCGACGGTCGGAGACTGGCATTCGAGCCGACCGGATGATGGTGATCTGTCTGGACGCGAGACCCGTTTCGGTGGCCTCAAACAGGAGTGCGGCATTCACCTCGGCGACGCTGTTGGCGAAGGGATGATGGGTGACGGCATCTGACCGGGTTGGTGGCGCCATCCGCTCTTCTGATCGGCAATAGCCGTTGGCACTGGGCGACACGGCAGGGGGAGCAATGGACCTTCAGCCATGGCGCGCCGAACCCCTCAACATTGGCCGGGCGAACTCCCATCTGGGCTGCCGTTGGCGCCGTACCGCCTGAGCACCCCAATCTCAGCCCTGAACGACAACTCACTCTGATGGACGTGCCTCTCCAGGGCACTCCCAGCTGGCTGGGGGTTGATCGGGCCTTGGGGGCCTGGTCCGCCTGGACCCTCAGTCGGAGGGAGGGCCTGGATCTGCGCTCCGGTCTGTTGCTGGCAGATGCAGGGACGGTTCTGAGCCTGACGCTGCTAACGCAGGACGGGTGTTTCAGTGGCGGTCAATTGATGCCTGGATGGAGGCTTCAGATCGCAGCAATGGCCTCGGGCACCTCAGCTCTGGAGCGGCCGGAACACACCGCGTTGCCGGAGGATTATTTCCCGCAAAACACGGGGCAGGCCATGTTGCGAGGTGCTCTGCATGGGATGGTCGGCGCTGTTGCGCAGGCATGGAACCGAACTGAAGCTTGCCTCTGGATTAGTGGAGGAGATGGACCTTTGCTGGCCCGGGAATTGCAGCGCCAGGGCGTCAATCTTCAGCTGGATTCAGACCTGGTGATGAAGGGCCTTGTGAATCTGATCGATGGGATCAGCTGAGGCCCAGATCACTCAGGATCGTGTCCGCCATGGTGGCTGCCTTCACCTTGAGATAGATCCGTTCGATTTTTCCTTCCGCATCAATGACGAATGTGTGCCGCATCATCCCCATGTACTCCCGCCCCATGAATTTCTTCAGCCCGTAGCTGTCGTAGCTGCTGGCGACAGGGCACGGTTCAGGATCGGTGAGAAGGGTGAAGGGCAGTTCATGTTTGCTGATGAACTTGGTGTGGGAGGTGGCGTTGTCCTTGCTGATGCCCAGGACATGGATTCCCGCGTCGCTGAAGCGGTCCCAGCGGTCTCTGAAATTGCAGGCCTCCTTCGTGCAACCCGGTGTGTCGTCTTTTGGATAGAAGTAGAGAACAACCCGTTGGCCCTTCAGGTCCGAGAGCGCGACGGACTCG
>CAZJLQ010000003.1:0-18583 GCA_964546675.1 uncultured Synechococcus sp. | reverse complement strand
GTGACGATGAACCCTCCAACGTGATCCCACCGCCACTGTTAGACGTTGTCTGCAATAGAACTGTTCCTGCTGGTGAAGAATCACCGGTACCATCACCCAACCAAACACCACGATCATTTACCGACGTACCAACAATTTGAATTGCAGGCGTTGAGGTACTCCCGCTCGTGATCGCAACATCTGGGTAGTAGTCAAGATTCCCAAATCGCAAGCCAACGCCACCACCTGCGGCAACCTGATCGCCTTCAATCTGAATGGTTCCTGAACCCGAATCGATCACCACCGCGCGCTGGGAGCCAAAACCATCCGCCTGAATATCAGCCACACCCGAGCGGCCACGAATGATCACATCACCGCCACCGGAGTTGATCGTGATGCGTGCACCCGTTTGATCACGCACGCTGCCCAAACTCACGCCAGACTGCAATGGATCCCCAGCGAGGACTGATCCCGCCGGGCGAACAACGTCACCGATATATGCGTATCCATCGGGGTAACCATCAGTGTTCGTATCAGCCCCCCCCGCCAACACAATCTTGCCACCTCCCGAAGTCAAAGAGGATCCCTTGTTCAAACGAATGTAATGCTGCCCCGTACCCGATTGCTTGTTCCCCGTATTCGCCCAAAGCACAATATCACCACCATTCGTTATTATAGATTTGGTATCAGAAAGAATAATTTGCCCCGCTGCCTTTGCCACCACATTCAAAGCATCGCCCTCGCCGGATGATGCTATTGATTCATTGAGGACAACATCATTGTCTGCCTCAAAGGTCAAAGTGACAGGAGCGCCAAATGCTTTTTCGATCGGATGGTTCAAAGTAATATTTCCAACGCCACTCCCTGTCGAACCACCTGAAGGGTCGTTGACTGCAGTACTAATCGTTACATTAGTGCCGCCATTAAGGCTAGACTCAATCGGGCCTACTTCAGGCGAGCTGATGACATAATTAAAAGGATCTTGAAGCCACAAACCAGCGTCTCCTTTCGACGCCGATGCATCAATCTTCAAATTCGGAGCAAGCGACAATGTCGCCCCTGATGTTTCAATTCGACCGCCATTTCCACCGCGCCGTCCTCCTCGAGCAAAAAAGCTGCCAGCAACATCAGTGACGGAATCGGAAGCCGAGACATCACTCCAAACCACAATTTCCCCGCCATCTCCACGCAGCGTTGCCGACGCATCGATCAAGGCACCCGCCGCTACACGGGTGGTGGTCGCCTGACGCACAGACGCATCACGGTTCTGCCAGCTGCCACCGATTTGGATCAAGCCGCCACCATCGCGACCTCGCGCCAACAGCTGAGATCGGCCATCCACATCGATGACATCACCGCTGAGCGTCATCCGGCCAGCGTCTCCTTGGGCGGAACTGACCGACAGGCTGCTGTTGCGCACGTCCACACGGCCCCCTGGCGCATCCAGCAGCAACTCCCGATCGATGCTGATTTCAATTCCATCCAGGTGAATCCCAGGAATGGGCCCGCCATCCTGCTGAATTGATCCCTGACCGTCTTGCCGAAATCCATCAGCACCCGACCTTGGATCATCCCCGAATTGCTTCAACTGAACCGCTGAACTATTGAAGGCATCAAACACACCATCGCCCAGCCGAAGCGTTCGCGCCGTACTGAGATTCAGCCGAGGAATATTGACAAAACCTGCACCACGGCCCAAGTGAATACCACCGGGAGACAACCAAAAGAGGTTGGCTTTCGATGACATCTTAATCATCTTATTAATGAATGTACCGCGGGGTGATGTCACACCAACGATCACATTCTTGGAATTACCAACATCAAATTTGACCGAGCGAATCTTGCCGCGCGTATCAAAACGACCGAACCGATGAAATTGATTGCGACCCGCCTTCGTTCCACCACTGACACGGCACACCCCCGAGCGGCAACGGCCACCCCGCTTGCCATTCACCAAGGTGCCCAACCCTTTACGGCCAGCCGTTGCACGAACATCCGCGCTGGCGTCCAACGGCACGATCAGTCCGAAACCAAACAATGCCGTTGCCCATGCGAGGGCAACAACGCCAGGCCTGGACACAGCCGCAGACACGCTTACTTAGGAGAAGATCCATCAAAATCGTACCGCCGAGACACAGTGGAGCAATAAGACTTTTGAGTCTCAGTATGAGAAATGCGTGGAATTCTTGGGTATTGGCTTAACAACAGGGCTGGTTTTCCAGCTGAATTCACTGAGAATCATCAGGACAGAGTGATGCAAACGTGTTGTTCCTGGCCCAGCTGGTTGAACCACCCCTCCAGCCCGGTCCTGTTCGCCTGCCTAACAAACCAGCAGAGCAGCGTCGGCGATCGGATGAGCAGACGCCTGTCTTGATCCCCGAGCCCGCACCGCCTCAAGCGCCCCGCGACAACCCAATCAATCGGGATGGCGAGGAGAGCACACCACCGATGCCCGGCTGGCGCCCTCCCATCCAGGGGACCACACCTTTTTCAGCCGAAGACTTAGAAGCGATCCTCTCTGGCTGTGAACGACCATCACCGAAAAGCACACTGAACGCCTGTGCCTCCGCTCTGACAGCGCGGCTGATCCAGGACGGCTACATCAACAGCCGGGTGTACGTGGAGAAGACTCCCCCGCCGGGTGCCCTCGAGCTGGTGCTGGGAACCATCAGCGAATTGCGGGTCAGCAGCGATGACGCAGCATTGCAATCACGGGTTGAAAAGCAACTGAAGCCCCTTGTCGGCCAGGTGCTGCACCTGCCGAGCTTGGAAGACGCTCTGCTCGAGGTGCGACGCAACGGCGTCGGGTCGATCAAGGGAAACATGGGGCGTCTTGGCAGTGATCCCACCAAGGCAGTGATCAGCTTGAGGGTTGCCCCTGCACCGGCATCTCCCCTCCAGGGAGATCTCGAACTAAGCAACAGCGGCAACGCAGGCAGTGGTGAATGGCGTGCAACCACAACACTGCTGAAAAACGATCTGCTCCGTCAGGGAGACACCGGCCTGCTGTTTCTCGAGCTCGACAGTGACGGACAGCTGGAACTCGGCACAGGTGTAATCACCTCCACTTACAGCTGGCCCTTAAGCCGCGACTGGTCCCTGACCGGGTCCTTTGGCTACAGCTACAGACGCTTCGTTGAATTCCGCAAGCCGGCTTACAACTTCAGCTTTCGAACCCTGCAGGGATTGCTGCAGTTGGACACCACCCTCCAGAGCAGTCAGACCTTCAGTTGGAGCGCTGCGGCAGGGATTTCAGCGAACCGAACAGACAGCTTCGAATCCGGAGGCCGCCCCCAGATCCCCCTCATCGCTGGCGGCTCCGACTTCATCGAAACCGATGGACGATGGGATCCCTGGACGCGCACCGGCTACCTGAAACTGTCGACAAGCCTGAGCGGCATCACGGGACAAGCCTTCTGGTCAGCCAATTTCTACGCCATGCAAGGTCTGGCGGGCGTGACCCCAGACGACCATCTCAGCAATCTCAACAGGCTCGGCATCGACGTCGGTACGGCGCGCGCGATCGGTGGGCTGGCCGATATCTCCTGGCCATTGGCAACGAACACAACACTGAATCTGCGCGCTGCCGGGCAAGTGGCCTTCAACCCACTGCCCGGCAGCATGGGTTTCGTCCTCGGTAGCGACACCGGCCTGCGGGGCTTGCCCGGCAGCCTTGTCAGTGGAGACAGCGGCTGGCTGACGAGTGGCGAACTGGTCTGGGACTTCTGGAAAGACAACAATCAGAGCCTCTCCCTTGTGCCATTCATCGGCATGGGCGGCGTGCAAACCAACGTCAACAACGCAATCTTTCAAGACACGCTTGGATCAGGCGGACTGATCGGCCGTTACCGCAATGGGCGCTGGGTGGTGGAGCTCGGCTGGATCGACACCTTCAAAACCGATGACTCGCCCGGTATCTGGAACGACTGGATCCTGGGACATGGTCTTTACACAAACCTGCGCTACCGGTTCTGATTGCACAAAGCTGCGTAATTGCGAAGAGCGCCAAATCACTCGGTTAAAGCTATCTCTTGAACAGAGAAACATCCCCAGCATGCATCGCGCCCTCGCAGCATTGATCACCGCGACCGTTGTCAACGGAGGCATCACGCTGATCGCATCGCCGGGATTGAGCCAAACATCACCAGAATTAACCAAAAAAGTGCTTCAAATGGAGCGCGATCGGGAGAAAGAATTTGAAGATTATTTCGACGAAGATCTAGCGACGGTTAGCAAAACCGCCGATCAAACCGCCGCCGAGCTCAGCCGGCTCAGCGCCATCACCGGCACACGCTCAGCACTGCTCTACGTCATCCCCCGCAAAAACCACTTGCACCTGGTTCTGATCACGCCGGGCGGCACACCCATCGTCAAGGATTTCTACGACGTGACAGATCCTCTGTTATTCAAAACAGCGCAGCGATTTCACACCAGCATTCTCCGCTTGAACCAAGCGGCAACTCAAACAACGGGGCAGCAGCTTTACGACTGGATCATCAAACCCTATGAGCAAGAGCTCAAGGAAGCCAAGATCAATCTTCTTCTGTTTTGTCTGGGAGATGGAATCAAAGATCTGGCCTTGCCCGCCCTGTCCAACAACAACACCTACCTCATTGAAACCTATGCAATGTCCAGAATTCCAGCCTTCAACCTGATCGATACCCGATACAAGCCATTTGAATCTGGAGCCCTGCTGGCCATGGGGGCAAGCAAGTTCCAAGACAGAACCATTCCTCCTCTGCCAGGGGCAACAAAGGAACTCAATCTCCTCAATCAAAGCCTGAACCAAGGGAATCAAAACAACTGGACTGTGAATCGGCTTGAAAACAGAAACTTCACCCAGAACAACATCAATCGGCAGATGGCGACGACGCCCTACTCCACCCTGCACATCAGCACCCACTCCCAGTTCAAGCCGGGCAAGGCGCATGCCTCGTACATCCAGCTTTGGGATCAAAAACTCAAATTGAACGCTCTGAACACCATTGCCTGGAAGCAATCAGGAGCTGATCTGATCGTGCTCAGCTCCTGCCAATCAGCCCTGGGAGACCAAGACGCTGCCAATGGTTTTGCCGGCCTCGCTCTCAAGGCAGGCATCCCATCGGCGATCGGAACGCTGTGGTCCATCAATGACAAGACCACAGCAACATTGATGAAGAACTTCTATCAGGCTCTGCCCAACAGCACCACGAAGGCCCAGGCATTGCAATCAGCGCAGGTGGCCGCTCTGCGGGGAACTGACTCAAGTAGCGCAGAACGCACTCCCTACTACTGGGCCGGCTTCAGTTTGATCAGCACACCCTGGTGAGACCCCTCAGGGCCTGTCCTCTGGGGCTCCAAGCGGTGGATTCAAACGGATCAGACCGAACACTTCAATCGGCTCAGGCCAGCCCTTCACCTGATGCCGTCCCAGACTTTCCACCTCCACCTCCTCGCCGAGCAGGTTTCGCACCGCATCACTCATCAGGATCGGATGGTCAGGGAAATTCCTGGTAAGCGATTCAAGCCGACTGGCGAGATTCACTGGGGCACCGATCACGGTGTATTCCAAGCGATGGCTGGAGCCCAGATTTCCTGCGATCACCTCGCCCACATGGATGCCGATCCCCTGGCGCAGTGGCTCCAGCCCTTCCCTCTCCAAGTCAACGTTCAAAGCTGACAGGTTGTCTTGCATTGCCAAGGCAGCCCGAACTGCTGCCAGAGCCTCCTCCCGCTCGCCTCGATGTTGGGGCACGCCGAATTCAGCCATCAATGCATCACCAATGAATTTGTCCAGCAGACCCTGCTCTGCCAGCACCGGTGCAGCAATCGCCTCGAAATAACGATTCAGCAGCTGAAACAGCGCTTCGGGATCCATCACACTGCTGCGTGCTGTGAAGCCGACAAGGTCGGTGAAAAGCACAACACAGTGCGTCCGACGGCCGCCCAGCTGGGTCCACATCTCCTGCCCGGACAGCAGCATGTCCTGCATCAACGTCGGAGAGATCCGACTGGACAAGACCGATTTCAGAAAGCGGCGTTGTCCGTTTTCAACGCGGTATTGAGCAAGCGTGCGGATCCCGCCTCCAAGGAACGGCGCCAGCACAAGTGTTGTCCCAGGCAGCCACCAACCGCAACTCCACGCCACAACGGTGACTCCCGCCGCCAAAACGATCAAAATCAAACTGTGCCGAAAAGTGATCAGCGCGACGCTGCCTGCGCCGATCCGCCAACCGCAAAGGAGCGTCCAAAGCAGCAAAAGGCCACCCAGGAACAAGGGCGCAGGCTCCCTGAAGCCCCGCCCCTCCAGCAGCCCAGACATGGCCGCCACCAGCACTTCAGAACCACTGAGCTGCCCAAACGGGGTTTCCAGCTGATCCCCCAGGGTCGGAGCCGTTGCTCCAAACACGACGACCTGGTCCCGCCAAAACCCATCCCCAAGGTTGTCGATGTCCCGTGGCGTCACAAACGGAAGCTGGCCGGCAGGTCCGAGAAAATCAATGCCGTAGATCCCTTCAGCAGCCTTGATGCCTGCAGCGAGATGGGCCAGGGGGACTGGGTGCGGAGCGGGGAAATCCGCCAGCCGTTCGCGAAGGATGCGCAGACCTGGAACGGCCTTCACCACTCCGAACTTATTAAGAACGGTGCTCGATAAGCCAACGGCAACATCCGGGATGGAGGTTTGCCGCAATTGAATTTCTTCCATGCCATCACGCTTCTGCTCCACCAAAGACGCAGTGAACACAACCCGATCAAGCCAGGGCTTGAGCCGACGCAGAAAGGCGGCATCATCTTCGCTGCCATAGGGGCTGATGCCGGAATGGACGATGTTGAAGACAACTCGCTGCGCGCCCAGTTCCAGCACCCTGGCCACCAACTCCGCTTGCAGTGCGCGCGGCCATGGCCAGGGACCGAATTCAGACAGCTCCGGATCGACAGAGGCTTCATCGATCGCCAGGAGCGTCAGAGATTCAGCGACCGGTCGTGGACCACGCAGCTGGAACAACAGTTGACGGCTGAGGGAATCCAACCCGCTGAGCCAGGGCAGCAACAGCAGCGGCAGTAGGAGTCCCAGCCGCCACAGCACGGGAACGATGATCCGGTTCACGGGGGTGTCGGACGCTGCGACGAGCCAGCGGCGGGGACCCCCAGCTCACGCTCGATCTCCGGCAGGGTGTCGAGCGGTGTTGAAAAACCGTTGATCAGCTGACTGTTCTGCATGCGTTGGCGCACCTCGGCCTCGCTGATCCGCTGGGGAGGCGACCACTCAAAGGTCTCGACAGCTGAATCCACGTCCCCAGCGTCATTGGCCCCATATCCACCATCTCCATATCCATCGTCTCCGTAACCCTCATTGCCAAACCCGTCATCGCCGAAACGCTCGCCCGAAACCGAAACCACAGGCTGGGTCAGGTCGAGCAGCAACTGCTGACCGCTGTCCAAACTGAACTGTTCACCTGCGCTGGTTGTCACCAGCACGCGCCCCTCCCAACTGAACACCTTGAAGACCTCTTCGCTCAGTTCGATGAAGACGGTGGTGCCCTGAATCGAAGCCGTCGCCAGGCGTGTCTGGATCGTGAACGGTTGACTCCGTTTCTGTCCGGGTTTGATCCAACCGATGATCGATCCCTTCAGCAGCTGCACCGAGGTGGGCTTGAGTCGCAGCAAGGCATTACCACCCATGCGGAACTCACGACCATCGCTGAGCTTCACCTGCATCCGACCAGGCTTGGTGGTGCGAAGCAGCGAATCCTGTTTCAGCGTTAGGCCTTTGCGCGCCTTGATCTCAGTCGCCGATGGAGGCTTCACAAAGGCAGGACCTTTGGGGACCTCCACCACCGTTGGAGCAGATGCGGCCCTGCCCAGTGGTGACAACACCACAGTGGACACCAGAAGGCAGGAACCAACCAGTAGCGCTCTGTTCAAGAGAATCCGGCAACACTCCACCCAAGGGTGTCACCGAATTCGTCGCCGAACTCAATCTTCCGTGCGCCAGGTCTGATCAGAGGGGGTCCAATCATTCAGTTCAGAGGCTTCAAACCAAAGGCCGATTTCAAAGGACGCTGTTTCCGGCGCATCGGAGCCATGGATCACATTGCGACCGATGTTGATCGCCAGATCACCGCGAATGGTGCCGGGTTCTGATTCCAGTGGCTTGGTCGCGCCGATCAGTTTGCGAGCACTGGCAATCACACCATCGCCCTCCCAGACCATCGCCACCACAGGGCCGGACGTGATGAAATCCACCAGACCCGCAAAGAAAGGACGCTCCTTGTGCACGCCGTAATGCTGCTCAGCCAGCGCTCGGCTGGGGGTGATCTGCTTCAGACCAACCAGCTTGAAACCCTTGCGTTCAAAGCGACCGAGGATCTCTCCCACCAGCCCACGCTGGACGCCATCGGGCTTGATGGCGACAAAAGTGCGTTCAGCCATGGGTGTTTTTACGGAAAAGCGCCGTCATCGTCAACGCTGGCCCACCCTCTTGGCAAGCACGACCAGCACACAAAACCCTATCTTTCGTTTGTTTGTCCGCCTGAGCCATGGTGCTGACCGGAACGGAACGGTCATGGTCCGTCTCCCGCAGTGCTGAGCTCTATGGGCTTGATCGCTGGGGTGAGCCCTATTTCTCGATCAACTCGCGCGGGCATGTCGTGGTGCAACCACGGGGTGACCGGGGTGGCTCACTGGATTTGGTGGACCTGCTTAAAGGCCTGGAAGCACGGGATCTGCATCCCCCGCTGCTGATCCGTTTCGATGACATCCTGGAAGACCGACTGGAGCGGCTGCATGCCGCCTTCGATCGCGCCATCGCGCACTACGACTACGGCGGAAGATATCAAGGTGTTTTTCCAATCAAGTGCAACCAACAGCGGCATGTGGTGGAGCACCTGGTTGAACGGGGCAACCGGTGGAACTTCGGCCTTGAAGCGGGCAGCAAAGCAGAACTGCTGATCGCGCTCTCCCTGACGCAGAACCCAGATGCACTGCTGATCTGCAACGGCTACAAGGATCGGCGCTACATCGAAACGGCCATCCTCGCCAGACGACTTGGACACAAGCCAGTCGTCGTGATCGAGCAGGCCGACGAGGTGGAACGGATCATCGCGGCCAGCAAAGACCTTGGCGCCTCTCCATACATTGGTGTCCGCGCCAAGTTGTCGAGCCGCAGCACGGGGCGGTGGGGCAGTTCCGTCGGCGAACGGGCCAAATTCGGTCTGTCCCTGTCTGAAATGCTGCAGACCGTGCGTGCCCTCGAGAAGGCTGGCCTGCTCGAAGACCTGCGGCTGCTGCACTTCCATATCGGCAGCCAGATCAACGACATCGCCGTCCTCAAGGATGCGCTCCAAGAAGCAGGGCAGATCTACGTGGAGCTCACCCAGCTTGGAGCGCCCATGGGCTTTTTGGATGTTGGCGGCGGACTCGGAATCGACTACGACGGCAGCCGCACCGCCAGTGCCGCCTCCACCAACTACTCCCTCCAGAACTACGCGAACGATGTCGTCGCCACGGTTCGAGAGTGCTGCCAACCCCATGGGGTCCCAGTACCCACCCTCGTGAGTGAAAGCGGCCGAGCTATCGCCAGCCATTTCTCCGTGCTTGTGTTCAACGTGCTCGGATGCAGTGGCACGCCAGGTGAGGAGCCTGAAGAGGAAGCGGACGAACCGCTGCCAGTGCGCAATCTCCGCGAAACCCTGGAACGGATCCGCAACCTTGAGAGCGCCGAAACCAGCCTGATGCAGGAGGCCTGGAACGATGCGATCAAATTCAAAGATGATGCTCTGGCAGCCTTCCGCCTGGGCTACATCCGGCTCAGCCAGCGTGCCTTAGCCGAGCAGCTCACCTGGACCTGCGCCAAAGAAATCAGTCGGCGTTTACCGGATGACGAGATTATTCACGACGACCTGCGCGGGCTTCAACGGGCACTGGCCTGCACCTATTACGCCAATCTCTCCGTCTTCCGCTCCGCGCCCGACACCTGGGCGATCGACCAGCTCTTCCCGTTGATGCCGATCCATCGCCTTGAAGAACGACCAACGGAACTCGGTCATTTTGCCGATCTCACCTGCGATTCCGACGGAAAACTGGCGCGATTTATTGATGCTGGACAGAGCAAATCGCTTTTAGAACTTCACACATTGAACCCCAGCGAACCATACCGAATCGGGATGTTTCTTGGAGGCGCCTACCAGGAAGTCATGGGCAATCTGCATAACCTATTTGGCAGCACCAACGCAGTCCACATCCGGCTTAGCGACCATGGCAGCGGCTACGAACTCGACCACGTTCTCCGCGGTGATACCAATGCTGACGTGCTCGAGATGATGGAACATGATCCAGACCTGCTTCTCGAAAGGCTCAGGAAGGTTTCAGAACGGGCCATTCAACGCGGCTCTCTGAGCATTTCTGATGCACGACTGTTGATGGACCACCTTCGTCTCAGCCTGGGCCAAACTACCTATCTCGAGAAATAACATCGACCCTCAAAGAATCTTGCTAATTACAATCAACATCGGGCATCCATAACAAAATCCATGGCTACTCCCCTTGACATCGATAACAAACATTCAAGCAGATCAGCCATTGTTGTCATCACCCGCAAAGCACCAAGAAGAGCGCTTAACGATCACCAGAATCCAGGATCAATCCAAGTGGTCAAATCCATGCATTCATTCCATGAGTCTTTTATCCCTGAACAATTTCAAGCCAACGGGTTGATTGTTTCATTCGCACGCTGAGCGAGCAGATTGATGGATCGCGTGCTCAGCACAACAAAAGCCAAGGCCATCCATGCACTGAGGATGACAATTCGACAGTCTTAAGACCTGTCTTCTGAATCGATCTAGATTGCCCTTGAAATTGAATGACCAGGGTGATCGCTTCGCTGGAAGAATGAAACAGGTCACACAACTGACCCAGCGGATCGGACCAGCACTCCTGGCAGCATTTGTTCTGGTCCTGCTGCGGAGCACGGGACTCGCTCAGACGATCGACCTGTTCCTCTATGACCTCGTCACCAGTCAACGCCCAGCGCAATCAGGCGAGGAGACACCGATCACCCTGATCCAAATTCAGGAACGTGACATCAAAACGTACGGATGGCCCATTGAAGATGGTTTGTTCTGTGAGGCCATAGACACCCTGAACACCCATGGCGCCAGGGCGATCGGCTTCGATATTTATCGAGACAAGGGAGTGGGCCCCAACCAGCAGTGTCTACGGGATCGATTCAGCGAACAACCCCGCCTGATCTCGATCTTCAACGCCGCCGCCGACATTGGCGCGGTCCCGGGAACGCCGGCTCACCGCCAGTCTTACAACGACCTCAGCCTGGATGGTGACGGCATTCTTCGCCGGGATCTGGTGCATGTGGGCGGCCAGGACGAGGCAACGGTGTCGTTCCCAATGCGCGTGACTGAAGTTGCCACAGGCTCAACACGAATCCGAGCAGACCTGGAACAGGCGCGTCACCGGGATGCCTGGATCAGTGCCAATGGCGGCGGCTATCACGGCGCCCTGGATGCGGGCTTGGGCTGGCAACGCCTGTTGCTGTTTCGGGAGCCAGGGAGCTACGCAAGTTTTTCACTGAACCAACTCCTCAACGGAGAGATCCCTGACGAGGCCATCAAAAACCAGATCGTGCTGATCGGCAGTGCTGCACCATCACTTCGGGATTTGTTCGAAGTGCCCCACAGCCGCTTTCGTCATGGCGCCGAACCCTTTCAGATCAGTGGTGTCGAGATCCATGCCAACCGGATTGCGACATTGCTGGACCATCACAACAACACCCTGAAGATCGGCTGGATCATGCCGGGATGGGGGAACGTTTTGCTTGTGCTGATCTGCGCATCCGTCGGACTGATCTGTGGAGAGGCCATTCCGTCATTGCGCAGGAGTGTGATCGTCGTAAGCCTGCTGACGCTGGCTCTGAGCGGGGTCTTGCTGGTTCTGCTGTTGAATTACCGCTGGGTCGGAATGGCTTTACCGATCACAGGACTGCTGAGCATGGGAGGGTCCGCATGGATCCGGCGAGGAGTCCTTAATCAACACCACACACAACAGATTCGCCGACTGTTGGGACAAACCACCTCACCAGCAGTTGCACAACAACTCTGGAATCAACGCGAGTCGTTGTTAAGCAACGGACGGTTCCAAGGAAAACTTCTCCCAGTCACGGTTCTGTTCACAGATACCGCATCATTCACCACTGTTTCAGAACAACTGAATCCAAGTGAGCTGATGAATTGGCTGAACCAGGGAATGGCAATCTGCATCCCAGCAGTTACAAAACGGGGCGGAATGGTGAATAAATTTACAGGCGACGGAATGCTTGCCGTTTTCGGTGTTCCACTTCAACAAAATCCAAGGGATGACGCTCGCGCGGCGATCGAAGCCGCCATGGAAATCAACACTGGACTACAGGAGCTGAATGCAAAATTTCAACTCGATGGTGCACCAGCGATGCGCATGCGCGTAGGCATTCATTCAGGCGAAGTCCTGGCTGGATCCATGGGCAGTTCGGAGCGAATCGAATATGCCGTCATCGGTGACACAGTCAACTGTGCTTCACGACTGGAAAGCATCAACAAGCAAAGACATCACGGCGTCGTGCGGGTGTTGTTCTCCAAAGACACACAAGAGCTGCTGGAACCAGATTTTCTCAACAGCCTCAACTTGACAGCGTGGGGATCGGTACCGATCAAAGGGCGGGACCAGGAGCTGGACGTCAGCGAGCTGAATCTGGACAATCCACGGGCAGATGCTTTGGCCACTGAGCCGTAACGAGATCCGCCAGTCCGAAACTGGCGAGAGTTTGAGCCGTGGGAACCGAAGCACCACATTGCTGCCGAAGTCCAGCGATCGCCTGCTGAACGGGAAGGTCTCCGGGTTCGGGCACAGCAACAAGCAAACTCAAGGCCGGTGGGGACGCTGTTTCCACAAACGACAAGTCATCCGCTGCTGCGCTGTCATCGCCTTCGCATGCAAAAGCAGACTCCCAGACCATGGCGTCCTGAACCGGTGGAACGCGAAGCAAGCTGATTCCGGCTGGCCGTGACGGCAAACGTCGAAGCTCCTCCGCTTCACCGCGCTGGGGTCTGAAGGTCACGGCCAAGGGGACGGGCTGAGCGGAAGGCCCTCGAACCAAAGCCAGATCCCCAGTCGCTGCGGGAGAAAAGACACTGTTGTCCGGAACCAGGTGCGCCAACACGCGCGCACTGCATTCACCACGGGTGCCCCCACCGACCCGGCGTCCAGGAAACGCATTGCGTGGATTCTGCTGCGCGGAAGCCAGAGGCAGAAACGAAACAACGGCGACAAGCAGCACGCTTCGCCTAAGAACCAACGTCAGCAGCGGCGTGAGTTGCATACGACAGAAGAGCGTGCCCATCAATATCTTGGCAAACAACTTGCTGATCAACATCCAATGAGACAAGCCAATTGCAGGGGAGAGGCAAAATCAATCGCGAGCGAACGGCCAAGTTGAACAACAACGAGACCAAAGATCAACAAAAAAAGGATTCAGATCCATCAAACTCACCATTACAAAACAATTTTATCGGAAGAGTGCAATCAGCTTGAACCCAATTCCCTTCAAACCATCTACGCAGAAAAGCCTGGGAACCACAGGGCAATCCAAAGCACCCAGCACACTTTGCACAGCCAATGCAATGCCTGATCGATCAACAGGGAATAGCGAAACCTGCATTTGCCGTAATCAATCAGTGCGTGCGCGCCGACTTCAACCAAACCGACCAACGGGATGCCGGTTAAGCACGCCACGATCAAACCATGCGTCGCGGAGTGCGCCAGGAGCCACCAGCGCCAATCCATGGTCTTGTCACAACCCGGACACTTCTCAACGGCCATCTTGTCTCCCTGGAGGGGATAGTCACCCAGAAAATGACCAAGCAAGAGCAGGATCAGGAGGTCAAGCGCATTTGTGAGGGGGATCAATGGATGCAAGATCCAAGCCCCCCAAGCCCCATCATCTTCTGCAGCCGATAGGGCTCCATCATCTCGGTTGACCGATCACAAATGAAAACGACCTCGCACGTCGTGGAAAAAGCCAGATACGCCAGATTAAAGATTTGTCTGAGCCACGGCAATCATCGATTCGACGCCATACGTACTTCCAACAAATTTAAGCTTGCAGAATCGGAGAGGAAGGACGTGACCCTAAAGACTAACTAAACTATCTGTAACAGAATGTCCACAATTTCGTCGAAGACATGATATCGATTCTCGTTGAGCTTGCAATCGGCATTGCAGTCGTTGCAGTTATTTTACTTCTGGGAAAATTCTGCAGACAACACTCATTTACACCACCGCCGTCGCGACTGCCCTTTATCGCTGTTCTGCTCACCACGATCTTCAACATCTTAATTGCAGGGCGAGACAATATTCTGCCCAACAGCTTCATCGTCGCTGAAGCAGCCCTGAAAGCAGCAGACGAGTTAATTGTTTCTCTGGCAGTTGCCAGGGTGATGGTCTGGGCATTCCTTCAACTCCCAGTCGATTTAAAACTTTTTAAGCCTATCGCGAAAATAGCGAGGGACCTGATCTTCCTGGTGGCCTCAACAATCATCACCATTGTTGTTTTTCAACATTATTTCTCAATCAACCTTGTCAGCCTGGCCGCAACATCAGCTGTGTTAACTGCTGTCATCGGTCTGGCAGCTCAAGAAACCCTAAAAAATCTCTTTGCAGGACTCTCACTCGAACTGGATTGTCCGTTCGAAGAAGGAGACTGGGTCTCGGTCAATGAAGTTTGCGGCGAGATTAAATCATTACGCCTAATGACAACACGCTTGCTCACTGTGACGGGTGAAATGGTGGTTATTCCCAACAGTCAATTGTGCAATGTTGGCTTGAAACGTGTTCGACGCAATAGGCCTGTCGGCCAGATCTTAACCATCGGCCTCGACTATTCACTACCACCCCATCAGGCGATGCAGGTTTTAACGTCTGTTCTTCGCAAGCATTCAAAAATCCTGCAAGAGCCCAAACCCGTTGTTCGAATTGATCACTTTGGAGAGAGCGCTATCATCTATAAAATCTACATGTGGCAAAGCAGTCCCTTCCAAAGAATTAGCTTACGCAGTGAAATTTTGGAACATATTTGGTACACACTTCAACGAGAAGGGCATGGAATTCCTTATCCGATCACGGAAGTCATTGTCAGAGAAGACGCCCACGACACAAACAATGAAGATGTCGACGAGTCAACAGTTGCACTCATTTCAACGCTGGGCAATCTTAGCTACTTCGAACATTTTAGCTATGAGAAACTTGAACAACTCGTGATCACCTCAACATTGCATGAGTTCGGCAATGGAGAAACAATCATTGAAGAGGGAAGCGAGGGGGGAAGTTTGTTCATCCTATTAAGAGGATCTCTGCAAGCCATTAAAGGGAATCAATCCGATCAACGATTACTCGACACCCTGAAGCCCGTCTCCATGGTGGGAGAGATGTCGTTTTATACAGGAGCACCGAGATCAGCCACCGTTCGCTGCATCGAAGCCAGCACATTGCTGGAAATCAAACGAAGCTCTTTGTCGCCTCTCTTAAAAGAAGAGCCTGCGTTGCTCGACGAGATCGGCGCATTAATCGAAACACGACAACAACCTTCAGATCGCACAACAGTCGTCTCATCCACAGACAGAAAGAAAAGCAAGATCATTAGCCTCATGAGGCAGATATTTTTGTACGAAGATGAAGATTGAACTCAACATCACAGCAACAAGTTTTTGAAAAAATTTTATTTTTTCATTTCTGCTGGATCAACCAATCCTCTCTTGATCAAGGCTTGCGAATCAACAATCATCAGCGTTCCGTCCTCTTCAACAACAGTACCTTTAGTACGGAGCTTGCTTAACGTTCGCGAAGCTGTTTCCCGGGCCAACCCTGCCAACAACCCGATCTCACGTTGCGCAAGGCAGGGAATCCGGGCGAGTGGATCTTGATCGTGGGAACTTTTACGTGCCAAATAGGCCAAAGCATCCAACAGCCGTGACGTTGCATCAGCAGACTGCAAGGCAAAGCGTCGATTCAAATCACGCAGTCTGGATGTTTCCAACGAAGCCAATGCCAATGCAAATCCAGCCTGTTGCCTGAGAAGAGTGGAAAATGGCTGAACACGAAGCTTGACCAGCGCAACGGGAGTCAACGTCACAACATCAGCCGAACGCACCGAGCCCTCTAGAGCCACCATCTCCCCAAAGACATCGCCCGGGCCAAGCAAAGACATCACAACTTCATCACCATCAGCTGTATAAGTGCGCACCTTGGCGAGACCGGACATCATCAAAAAGACCGACTCACCCCAATCCTGTTCCATCACAAGCACCTGATCAGCCTGATGCGACGTTTCACGATGTCGGTCGAGGATCAACTCAAGTTGCTCTGGCTCGAGCGTTGTAAAAAGGGGTATCTCTTGCAGCTGTTCAGCGGACAGTGCTGGCATATCGCGGCCGGAATCAGTTCCTAGATGTCCAATGTTAGCCGGGCTGTGAAGGGAGTTCACAAAAACAATGAAACTAAAAATCAAGCCGACGCCATCGCTTGAAACGTTGTCGCCCAACAGATCCCGCGTCGACAAAAGACAACTGAACTCCATCGGATCCACCACATCCAGATCACTCCCCCCAACAGCAAAGGACTGGATGATCCCAAGCGAACGAACAGCTGAGGGAGGCTGGATGAACACCGAACAGAAGCGGCAAAACGGCCACGTCTACCATCCAATAACGCCTGATTCAGCTGCACCTACCAACAAGAACAACGCACCACATGAGGCCGCATCAACACCAGACTCTTGCATGCAGCCATCCAACATTCCTGACTCCAATCAACATAATCTTTGGACTGAAGAGATCAAACCAGACTCAAGTATGGCCAAAAGATATCAACAATCAATTCGCCGAATTAACTGGACCGATCAACCAGCCTCGAACCGATTGATCGCAAGCTCCATCGGTTCGACTTCAGCTTTTCACAACAGCACCATTGGCACCTCTGCCGCGCTAAATCAAGCGCAGAGCATCAATCAGAACAAGCTTTTAAAGAGCTCAAACGGCACAATCAACAGGCAGTGATTGGTATCAATCGTGTTCCTCTCGAGCTGTTCGCCTTCAGCCTGAGGTCGCAGACAGAGTTTGACTCAAAGTCTCCCGAGCTTGAGCAAGAGCCCCATCGAGAGCAGCACCGTCTCGACCGCCAGCCTGAGCGAGGTTCGGACGGCCTCCTCCCCCTCCTCCACACAATTTGGCAATACCGCCGATGAATTTGCCCGCCTGAAGTTTCGCGGCAATCACCTGCTTGCCGAAAGCCGCGACAAGGATCACCTTGCCGAGGTCCTCGGGATTGGGCAGACCACCGAGCACCACAGCCGCTCCATCACCCATCTGATCGGCAAGGCTCTGAGCGGCACCCTGCAGGCCGGCCCCATCCATCCCATCCAGCCGCTCCACCAAGAGCTGGCATGACCCTGCCGCAACGGCTTTGGACACCAGAGCGGCTGATTTCGCCACCGCCAGTTCGGCCTGCGCAGCCACCAAAGCTTTGCCCGTGCTCTTCAGCTCCTCCTGAAGGGCCACCACCCGTTCAACGATCTCGCCCGGCTGAGCCTTGAAGCGATCACCCAGCTGCTTCACCACCGAATCGCGCTCATTCAAATAGGCCAAAACAGAGGCACCGGCAACCGCTTCAATGCGCCGAATGCCGGCAGCAACACCGCTTTCCGCAACGATTTTGAACAGGCCGATCTCAGCGGTGTTGGCCACATGGGTGCCGCCGCAGAGCTCCATCGACACACCTGGCACGTCAACGACGCGCACCACATCCGCATATTTCTCTCCGAACATCGCCACAGCCCCCGCAGCCTTGGCCTGGTCAATCGCCATCTCTTGCACCTCAAGGGCATGGGCTTCGGCGATCCAGCCGTTGATCAGGGTTTCGATCTGCACCAGCTGCTCGGCGCTGACGGCTTGGGGGCAATGGAAATCGAATCGCAGGCGATCGAAATCGACCAGAGATCCGGCCTGACCGATGCCAGGATCCACCACCTGCTTCAACGCTGCCTGCAGCAGGTGGGTCGCCGTGTGATTGGCCTGGGCCCGCCGGCGACAGGTGCGATCCACCTGGGCATTGACGCGATCACCAACGGCCAGTTGACCCCGTTCGATGCGTCCGTCATGGACGAAGACATCACGCATCCGGCTGACGGCATCAACAGTGACGATCACATCACCACCTGACAACACACCGCGATCACCCACTTGACCACCCCCTTCCCCATAAAACGGGGTGGTGTCGAGCACGATCTGCACAGCATCTCCTGCAACAGCGTGGGATGCGGGCTCACCGTTCACCACCAACGCCTGCACACAGCTGGCGTGCTCCAGGGCCTCGTACCCCTTGAACGCAGTCGCCGCCAAATCGGAGGCCACCTGCTCGATTGCATCCTGAAGGGTGAGATCGATGCTCACCGCCGCGGCCTTGGCCCGCTGGCGCTGTTCTTCCATGGCCGCCTCGAAACCGTCGAGATCAACAGCCAAGCCTTGTTCCTCAGCGATTTCCTGGGTGAGCTCCAGCGGGAAGCCATAGGTGTCGTACAGCTCAAAGG
>CAZJLQ010000002.1:0-20300 GCA_964546675.1 uncultured Synechococcus sp. | reverse complement strand
AGTTGGGCCGACACTGCCACCACCCATCGCTTTGCAATACAGACCGCGGTCCACCGAAGCAATCAGCTCTTGCGGTTGATGGGGGCCTGCATCGATGTAGGTGTTGCGCATTCGGCTGGCAGCAGCAAACGCATGGCTTTGACGTCGGCCACTTCCTGTTCGCTGATGCCCAGTCCGTAACTCACCAGCACGATCGCTAATGAACCGTTCCAGAACACCATCTTTGATCAGGACGGTGCGTTCAGGTGCCATCCCTTCATCGTCCATCGACAACGATCCGAAAGCACCGCCACTGAGGCCTTCATCGATTGCCGTTACAGCTGGGTGAGCAATCAGGCTGCCGACACTGTCCGCGAAGGGTGTCGTTCCTCGTTCGATCTGAGTGGTTTCCAGTAGGTGACCACAGGCTTCATGGAAAATCACTCCACCAAAGCGATTGGCTAGTACAGCAGGCATCTGGCCTGCATCGACATAGTCGGCACGAAGCATCGTTCCTGCGCTTTCGCACACTTCGGCGGCACTGGCCTGACAATCCCAGTTACGCAAATCATCGGGGCGATCCGTGCTTCCGTACCGTCGGCCGACGCTGGATCGGTGATCCCCATCAGCGGCAAGAACAGATAGTCCCGTGGACTGATGCAAACGGATATCGCGAGCGAATGTTCCATCCGAGGCGGCCACCATCACCTCTTGCCAATCCCTTGAGTAGCTTCCCCGACGTACCTGCAGGTGCTGGCCGAGACGTTGCAGCTGATCTGTCCCTTCCAGCATGCGATTGCTTGCCGAAGCAAGATCAGGACAGCGATGCAACCAGTCCTGCTTGCTCAAGCCGTAGTCGTTGAGGGCCTGCAACCCTGAAAACCCTTCGGAATGCTGCAGTGCCTGGGACTCGAGGCCCAGCATGGCAAGGGCCTGATCAAGAGCACGGGTCAACCCATCTCGGCTGAGATCGTTCGTGCTGACAAAACCATCTCGTCCGTTGAGGAACACTCTCAGACCGGCCCCAAGCGTGAAGGCAGGGTTCACGCTTGTGATGCGGTCTTGCTCCGCGAGAAGACCGAGATGATCCGTGCGTTCGAGGAAGACCTCAACAAGGTCTGCTCCAGAAGAGGATCCACGCTGGAGAAGATCCTCCAGGAGATCCTTCCAATTCGACGTAAACGAGGCAGTCAAGAGATCTCCTGGTAAAAATCCGTCTCAGCGGACAGCGGGTTGAAACTTGTCGCTCGGTATTGGGGCCATGAAAAAGAGTTTGGCCATCACGGAGACATTTCCAAGCCAGTGGGGAAGTTTGCGCACAAGCTTGACCGGCGCGGGTGCGTCACTCGCATCGGTCTCACTCAGAGCTGCGTTGTTGCTGACAAGGCGTTCCAAACGGTCCCAGAACTTGTCGTTGCGAACGTCCAGAACGACGGGAAAAACCCGTGCTGATGTTTCGTTTGTTTTGTCAATGACCATCCGGTCGTAAGTCCGAGCGTCAAGACCCAATGACTCGTAGAACTCCTTGCGCGCCACATCGCGCACATACATGGTGGCGAAAACAGCAAGAAGGAAAAACCGACACCACAACTTGGCAATGGGGCCACGCACGGTGCTGGGCTGAGCCTTCATAAGAGCGTCGAAGAAATCACCGTGTCGGTTCTCGTCTTGGCACCAATTTTCGAAGAAATTGAAAATTGGGAAAATTTTGCTGTCTGGATTCTGCTCAAGGTGACGGTAGATGGCGATATAACGCCAGTAGCCAATTTTCTCTGAAAGATAGGTGGCGTAAAAAATAAATTTAGGCTTGAAGAAAGTATATTTCTTGTTGGCTGTTAGAAAGCCCAGGTCAAGCTGAACACCAAAGTCGCTCATCGACTTGTTGAGAAACCCTGCATGGCGAGCTTCATCGCGGGCCATGTGTGCAAAACATTCTGCTAGCAGAGGATTCTTTTGCTTGATCCTGCGACTCAGCTCCTTGTAAAGCAGAAATCCAGAAAATTCAGAGGTGCAGCTTTGCTCTAGGAACTCGACGAAAACCCTGCGTGTCTCGGGATCTAACTTGTCGGCAGCACCGTCAAACTCCTCGTTGCGGACGAAGTGGTGACGGTTGTAATCCTTACGAAACTCTTCACAGATCGCTTCCAGTTCGGCCTCATTCGGACGCAGATCCATGGCAGCCATGGCGTCGAAATCGGTCGTGTAAAAGCGTGGGGTGAGGATCGTGTCCTTGACGGGATCCTTGATGGAAACAGCATTTCCTGCTGTCTGATTGGCCACGGCGGTAGGAGGGACCATCAGCTCCGGTCTCACGGTGCCAACCAATGTAGGGCTGACACCTCAAGTTTTGATGGCTTTAGTTGCCCCCCAGCCACTTCTGACCGTTCAATCGTTGCATTAGGCGCGAGACCAGAAGGGCAAGCGACATCCGCTTTTCATCGATCAGAAACGATTCCAACAAGGTGGGATCACTGCCCGGATCGGCGAGGGTGATGGTTTTGCCGCTGGCGATGTCTTCTTTGGCAAAACAAAGCCAGAAACGTCGGCCCCCAGGCAGCTCTCCAACCACCATGGGGCATGACCCACCGACCACCGGCCGCTCTCCTTGCACGAGCTCAAGACGGTCTGCGCTTAACCCATGCCCCTTGAGCTCCTTGGCAATGCTGGGCAGAAACTCTTCCGCCATGAATTGACCGAAGGGTTTGTCCTCCGGCTTGGGAGGTTTGGGTTTCGCCTTCGGCTTGGCTTTGGCCTCCGCATCTGCCTGAGGCTTGGGGTCCTTTGACACCTCTGCAGGGGTTTCGCTCACTGGCTTTGGCTTTCTGACCGAACTGTACGCAGACCCAGCTGCTGTTCACCAATCCTGATCGATGTCATTGCCCCAGTCATCGCTTTCAGTCCCCGGTTGTCGTGCTTGATCGGACGAGCTGGCCGACGATCTGGATGCCTGCGGTGCAGCAGCGCTGCGTGGTTGTCGAATGATCCGAAAGGGGACGGCAACAGTGGGAGCCGGATCCCTGATGTCCCGCTGCAAAAGATTGGGATCCGGTTGTTTTGGGAGTGGAGGTTCGTTTTCAGCAGATCCATCAACGGGCTGGCGGAGTGTGCGTCGCAGCGACTTACCGGATGGGGCGAGAAGAAGAGTTGCACCTGCACCGATCGAGGCTCCGGCAGAGACGGCAAGTGCTGTCCATACGCCCAGGGGCAAGACCGGGGATCTCCAGATCAGAATCTGGATGGAGATCGATCGTCCCGGGTTGATCACAGAGAGGATCAACACGGCAAGAACCGGTGCCAGGCAAGGAATCAGCAGCAGCTGACGCATCGTCATCTGAGCGGGCCTGTCCAACGGTCCAGGGGAGCCAGATCCTCCTCAAGGCCGTCAAAGATCCGAACCACCATGAAGGTCACCATCTCATCAAGTGATTTGGGTTGGGTGTACCAGGCTGGAATCGGTGCAGCGATGGATGCACCTGCCTCCGCCAGCGCTGTGAGATTCCGAAGGTGAATCAAGCTGAAGGGCATCTCTCTGGGGACGATCAAGAGAGGTCTGCCCTCCTTGAGGTGAACATCGGCGCTGCGCTCGATCAGATCCGAGGCAAGACCCGCATTAATGCGACCGACCGTTCCCATGCTGCAGGGCACGATCACCATGGCCTTGGAACGAAAACTTCCACTGGCGATACAGGCACTCTGGTCATTCCAGCGGTGGCAGATCAACTCTCCATTGCTCACCCCGAGATGCTCCCTCCAGAACATCTGTTGGGTTTGGGGATCGACAGGAATCCGGAGCCCCTGCTCAGCCCGGAACACTTCATGGGCTCCACGACTCAAGACAAGGTGAACCGTGCGTCCACGATCAAGAAGCAATTGGAGCGCTCTCTCCGCCAGAGGCTGGGCGGACGCTCCAGTAACCCCCAGGACGTAGGGGCGCATCAAATCGAATCGCTGAGCATGACCGGAATTGGTGCAAGGCTCTCGGTCTCGGCGCCTGCGGGTTCAGTGGATGTCAGATCAGGCAGCACCTCGAGATCGATCTGATTGCGCAGCACGTCGACCTTGATCACCTTGACCCGAACCGCGTCTCCCAATTGGTAACTCCGACGGTTCTTACGACCCACCAGTCGGTTCTGGCGCGATCGGTATTCGTACCAGTCGTCGTTCAGAGAACTGACATGAACAAGGCCTTCCACAGCGGTGTCACCGACCTCAACGAAAAAGCCATAGCTCTGCACTCCGCTGATCTGACCCATGACCTCAGTGTTGACGAGAGGTTCAGCGGAGCGAGCCTTCACCATGGCAATCAGATCACGCTCCAGTTCCTGCCCCTGCCGACGACGACTGTTGAGACGCTGTACAAAACGGTCGTTGCATGCGCTCCGCAGCTTGTCCTCCTGGCTGGCTGTGAACAATGGCCAAGTCAGATCGTCAGCACAGCCGTGCTGACCAAGAGCCAACCGATTCTTGTGGCGCACGGTGGGACGGTCCTTTCCATCCTGCAGAAGAGAAACAAGCACCTGTTGATTGACCAGATCGACGTAGCGGAGACCAGCGCACGTCCAGGGGGTTAAGGGAGATGGTGATGCTGATGGCATCACTGTGTCCGTTGCATCCTGAGACTCTGAGTCGTTGCCTGAATCCTCGGAAACCGCAGCTTTCTCTGAAACGGACACGAAACAGTTTTCCGGGAAGGCATGACTGAGCTGCTGTTCGAGAACGCGACGTTGATCAGCCTTAGCGATCACATCCAAGAGTTCGATGGCGGCTGGACTTCCGTCGTCATCCAGTTCAAGGGGGAGATCGAGGGCGACAGCTGTTTTGGCCACGTCCGTGAGTACCGAAGCATCAGGCTCACCTCGCACAAGTTGAATGGTGGGGAGATCCAGTGATGCGGCGTGGAGCCCCCAGGCGCGATGGGCGGCCCGCAGGAGTGGTTGGAGGAGTGACTGTGGATCGGCGACGTCAATCTCATCCAGCCAGCGATGCCGCAGCCCGGACGGGTCGGACCAAATCAAATCTCCCAGTGCATCCAGGGAGGGTGGTTTCAAATTGAGCTGAATGGAGCCCCGGCGCTTCTCACCGTCAGTGAGACAACGAGCACAGAACAGGATCGTCTCGATCTGGCTGAGCTGATCCTTGATCGGTTTGAGAACAGCGGGAACGGTGCGGGCCTTGGGCTTGCGTTCAGCAACGGCCTTGAGGTGAGACGGTTGGATTGAAGCGGCCGGCTCAATCGTGCTCAGCATGAACTCCCAGTCCGTCAGGTCTCCCTCGGCGGAGATATCCATCCGGACGCTGACGGCATCCGAAGCACTGCCCACGGCAAAGCGGGACGCCTTGTTCAAAGCAGCGCTCAGCAACGGCTGCCAGGTTTCACCCAAACAAATCGCTTCGCCACGCTCACGGAGCCAGAGGTCAAGACTGTTGCCCGCGCCGATGCGTTCCGAGACCGCTGGAGCATGCACCCACAATCGACTCCCACCGGCGTGCGCTTCGACGTGAATCGCCGGCAGTTCAGGGGCATCCACGGCAGACCAGCTGCGCAGGATCAAAGCGGGTTGTGAGGTGAGATCGACCCGTCCTTTGGCTGACGGTGCCTTGCCGGATGAGCGTGGGGCAGCCGGCCGTTCATGCAGACCAGCTTTGGTCAGCAGCAGATCCCGATCAGCTGCTGCACCACCATTGAGCGGCAGTGGACGCGCCACATGACCTTCCGCGGCACACTGCGCCACCGGATAACGGTCGACCCGGACCTCGACCAAGGAGGTGGGAGGGTCCTCTGGGAGGTGTTCGGCGTCTTGATCCGGCAACCGAATCGTCGTAAGCAAACGATCGTCGAGTGGGATCGCCACGAGTTGATCGTCTTGTCGTTCCACCTGCCCGATCAGGGTTGTGGTGGAGCGCTCGAGAATGCATTGAACGCCACCTTCAGGGGAACGGCGCCGCCCACCATCTCGGGTGATCCGCACGAGAACACGATCTCCGTTCCAGGCGTGATTCAGCTGATGGTCACGGATGTAGATGTCATCTCCGCCGTCATCCCGAATGGCAAAACAGAATCCCTTGCTGCTGCATCGCAAACGCGCTTCGATCAGATCTGGATGACCACCGAGCCTGACTCCGTCGTCCTCCTGATGGTCGATCACCCCAAGCCGATTCAGTGCGTCGAGGGCTAGGTCAAGGGTTTGCTTTTCATTTTTGTTGGACAATTTCAGCGTTTTGGCCAGCGTTGCTGTGCTCGTCGGTGCATCGACAGACAGCTGATCCAACAGGTCGGCGACCGTAAATTTCATCTGTGTTGAGGGCGGAACCGATCTTCAAGACGGGGGGGAAACCGAGAACGAAGGCATCCGGAGCTAACGCCGCGGACCTGTAGAGAACTTCGTTCCTCCCGAGACTTTAGGAGTGCGCAGTCACTCGGATTCTGTCGAGTCCTCCTTGGTGCCCCAGAGAGGCAACAGCAACCTTGCACCAATGATCAGAAATCCGATGGAGGCCGCCAGTTGCAGAAGATCCGAGGGAATGACCGTGGACATCGAACCCCCGGCAAGAGCCCCGATCAGGCTGGCCAACACAAGGGCTGAGGACGATCCCAGAAAGACAGCAAAGGGTCGGTCGGATGTACCGCTGAGGGCGACGGTGGCCAATTGGGTTTTGTCACCCAGTTCGGCGAGGAAAACAGTGACGAATGTGGAGAGAAGAAGTGCGAAATCCATGCCTCAAGCTGCCGTGGATGAGATCAGCAGCGAGCGCCCAGCCTGCAGCCCAAGCCAGATTCCCAGCCCGATCATCAAGACGCCGGCCATGGTCTCCAGGCGCTCCGGTGGGAGCACCTTGGCCAGCCAGCGTCCAACAAGGACCCCCACAAGGCTCGAAGCGACCAGTGCGGTTGCCGCGCCCAGGAAGACGAGCCAAGGCGTCCCCGACTGAGCCGAAAGGAGAAGCGTGGCCAACTGGGTCTTGTCACCCAGTTCGGCAACGAAAACAGTGGTGAACGTGCTGAACAAAACGGCTGTGAAGGCCGGTCGTTCTTCGGCACCGGTGGACGTCACGACGGATCGCGCTGGGCACGGTTGAACCTACGCATCACGAGGCTGCGTCCGCCGTAAAGCGAACGGATTTGCTGGCGGCAACAGCTGATTGCGAAGTCATCAAGCTCGGAATCGGGCACTGCAAAGAGAGCCCCGAGCTGACTCACATCGCAGAACTCAGGCCGGTCTTCGTAGATCCTGCAACGGCGTCCGCCGCTGTCGTAATGGATGCACCAACCATCCTCACCCACCATCGATAGATATCTCTCGCGTTGAAGGTCCGTTAGGGCCTGCAGGGCTTCCTCCCGTTCTTCAGGACATAAACGACAGCAGGCACCGCAGTGACTGATGCAATGCCAGCGTTGCTGGTCATGATTCATCACGGAAGCTGTGACAAGCGGTCACATTGGATCAGGAGCATGGTTCATGAAGGGATGAGAGCCCCGTAGCCTGTGGGTCCATTCTCCTACCGAGAGCGCCGTACTTCCATGGGCTTCGACATCCACCTGATCGCCAATTTCGCCGCCCTGGCGCTGATCACCATCGCCGGTCCGGCTGTCATCTTCATTCTTTTCTACCGGCGCGGGGCTCTTTGAATCCGTCGTCAGGGACGCAGGCCCAGCCCCAGACAGGCTTCTTCCAACAGCTGTCTGACCTGGGGGTGGTTCCCCTTGGTGTCTCTGCACGTCAATTGCCCGTCGCTCATCAGCTGCGCTTCAAGTTCCTCACCGTCGCGGTTGCGAAGTTTCAGCCCTGACGAGCCAAGTCGATGGGCCACGTAGTTCTGCTGTCCCCTTTGCAGCACCACGCTGCTGCTGTGCTGACGCATCGCCTTCACATCAAGCTGAAGACGGTTTTCTCCTTGCCAGCGGTTGACCCCGATCTGGAAGGCGACATCACAACGCTCCGGCACCGGTTGATGCGTCGGCCATCGCCAGGCAATGGCACGACGTTGTTCCTGCTCCTGCAGAAGGGTGATGGACAGGTGCCGACCCTTCAGAAGCCTGGATTCAACGATCTGACAATCCCGACACCAGAACAATGGTTGTGCGTGGCCTGCACCGAACGGCTCAAGACGGACGAGATCATTCCAGAAGTCCCAGTTGACATCGCCCAATCGGATCAGGACTTCGGGCTGCACAGGAATGCCATCCCCCTGTTGTGACAACCAAGAGAGAGCAAGGTTGTTCAACCGTTCATGCAACTGGTGCACTCGTGCTGCATCGACAGTGAAGCCGCCGGCAGCAGGGTGGCCCCCATAACGGTCGAGCAGATCCCCACACTGCTTCAGGGCGGTATCGACTGCGAAGCCGTCGGGAGCACGAACGGAGGCACGCATCCGTCCGTTGCCCTCACCCGCCAGCAGTGCTGTGGGGCGGTGATATTTCTCCACAAGCCTTGCGGCAACGATTCCGATCACACCGTGATGCCAGTGTCCCTGGGCCAGAAGCAAGAAGGGTGGCAAGGTCTGTTCATCCGCTTCAACAAGCGCAATGGCCTCGGCCTCGATGGCATCACAGAGATCACGCCTCTGGCGATTGAAATCATCACACCGACGCGCCAGAAGCATCGCTTCTTCCGAATCCTGAACCGTGAGTAGATCGACAATCAGCTTGGGCTCTCCCAACCGGCCGACAGCATTGATGCGCGGGGCAAGTTGAAAGCCGATGTCCTCCGCACGCAAGGGGTGTTGACCAAGACCCGATAGACGTTGCAGTGCGCGGAGTCCTTCGCACTCGGTTCGATGCAGTTGCTGGAGCCCCTCCAGTAACCAGAGCCTGTTGGCACCGCTCAGAGGGGCCATGTCGGCAACGGTTCCAATGCAGAACAAATCTCTCGCTGCAGCAATCGCATGCGGCTGCTCCAGCTGCTCAGCAACGGCGCGGGCCAGCACATAGGCCAACCCCACACCCGCCAACCCACGAAATGGTGATTCCACCGGTGTTTCGGCCGGATGCAATAGGGCCGTCATCGGAGGACGTGGATCCGGAATGGAGTGGTGATCGGTGACGATCACTTCCAAGCCGAGCTGCTGGGCCAGCTGCAGGGCATCCCAGGCAGCGACGCCGTTGTCCACCGTGATCAGCAGGCGGATGCCCTGATCAAAGAGGTCTTGAACCATCCCTGGATTGAGGCCATAGCCGTCCTCCATCCGCGATGGAATCGCCGCGATCGGTTTCGCACCCAGGGGTGTAAGCGCACGCAACAGCAGAGCGGTGCTGGTCATGCCGTCGGCGTCGTAATCCCCGCAGATGGCCAACGACTCGCGCTCGAGACAGGCCTGACAAACGCGTTTGACAGCGGTGATCAGGTCGGGAAATTGCGTGCTTGCCTCCGGGAGGTCGTCAGGCTCAAGCAGCGTGAGCGCAGCCTCAGTGGTTGCGATACCGCGTCGCGAAAGCAGGCATCGCAGGGGAAGAGGAAGATCGAGCCCAGGCAGGGGATCCGGCTGCAACACCCTCGGAAGGGACCAGGACCAGTGGGTGGTGAGATCAACCAACGAGCTCACGCATCGGAAGCTTCAATTGGACAGTGGGATCCAGCATTGTGGCTCGATTCGGTTGTCTGATCAGCGATGGCGCAGCTTCGAGCCGTGTTCTGGGATGTGGATGGAACACTTGCCGACACCGAAATGGACGGCCATCGGCCGGCATTCAACGCAGCCTTCGCTGACCTTGGCCTACCGATCGTCTGGGATCCGAAGCTGTATTCAGAGCTTCTTTCGATTCCCGGCGGACTGCGTCGCGTCCGTATCCATGCCGCACAACTCGGGCTGTCCATTTCTGAACCCCAGCTGTTGGAGCTCAGAGATCGCAAACGGTTTCACTACCTGCAGCGGGTCCGCGACGGCCATGTCGGCTGGAGACCAGGGGTTCTGCGCTTGCTCCACGAACTGCACGACAATGGCATCGAGCAGTGGGTCGTCACCTCAAGTGGGAAGGCATCGGTCTCCGCGCTTCTGGACGCTGGACGCGACGAACGTCCAACTTTCAACGGAATCGTGAGCTCCGATGATGTCCTCCAGGGAAAACCTGCTCCTGACGGATATCTCCGGGCATTGCAACTGAGTTGCTGCGATCCCGAGAACGTCTTGGCGATTGAAGATTCTGCTGCAGGTCTTCAGGCAGCTTGCGCTGCCTCGATCCGTTGTGTGTTGACACCGTCACCATGGGACGCTGATCTGAAGCCGCTGCTTTCCAAGGCTGCAGCGGCCTTTGACCATCTCGGCGAACCGTCTCAACCCGCAGCGGTGTTGTCAGGGCCCCCTTGCCCAAGGAGACATGTGACGCTGGAGTATCTGAAGTCGTTGCTTGCTGAGTTGGCCAGGTGAGATCCGTCCAGGACACACGATTGTCACGTGTTCAAGCCCGGGTTGGACAACGGCTCCGCCTGGGCCTTGCTGGTCCCTGGGCCCATCGAAGTGCCGTTCTGATTGCCTTGCTGGCCGGATTCTTCCTTGGTGAAACCACAACGGTTCACCTGCTGAGTGAAGCCAGTGTGCGAACGATTGTGGCGCTTTACTTGGTGACGTTCTTTGAAATTTTTGTTCGTCTGCGCTCTCGTGTTGATCGTTTTCCCCTTCCGCTTCACTGGCAGGTGATGGACAACATCCGGGTTGGGTTCGTCTATTCCGTGGTGCTGGAGGCTTTCAAGGTTGGATCCTGATCGTTGCCTTGATCTTTCAAAAGCGGAGTTGAATGCTCTTCTCCATCATCTGCAGCTGGGTGAGTTTGATCGTTGGAAAGCCGGCTGGAGCGAGCTAGGGGCAGCCGAGATCGGTCGTGATCTCTGGGCAGACGGCACTGCAGCTGACTGGCTGTGGGGTCTCGCCTTGCCCCTTCTCTCGTCCGCGCAAGCCCAAGCCTCAGGACGGCGTCATTTGATCGGGCTGAGTGCTTTGCCTGGCTGTGGCAAAACAACGCTTGGCCAATGGCTGGAGGCGGCCGCTGCCCGTTTTGGAATCTCCCTGTCGGTGGTCTCAATCGACGACTTTTATTTGGAAGCTGCTGCGATGCAGCAAGCCATGGCAGGCAATCCATGGTCGGTCCCCAGAGCCCTGCCGGGGAGTCACGATCTCCAGTTGATGCAGGATCGCATCGAGGCTTGGAAAGCTGGACAGTGTGTTGATCTTCCGAAGTTCGACAAAGCCCTCCGCAATGGTCACGGCGATCGGTGTGGCTGGCGGTGCTGTGATTCCGAGTGTCTTGTGCTGGAAGGATGGTTTCTTGGCTGCACCCCTTTGGGAGAAGGTTCAACGCTGGACAGCGGCTCCGAGCATCTCAACCCCGCGTTGAATGCAGATGAGCGCGACTACCGGAGAGTTGTTCAAGAGCGACTTCGCGATTACAAACCTGTCTGGAATGCAATCGATACGCTCTGGCAGCTTGCAGCTCCAGATCTGAATGCTCCTGTTCTGTGGAAGAAACAACAGAACGAAACGCAGAAAAACGATCGCGGCGTGGGCCTTCCTGATCAGGAACTGAAGGGATTCATTCGGATGATCACAGCATCGATTCCAGCCAACTGCTTCCAGATCGATCAGGCCGATGTTGTGATCTCGGTTGACCTGGAGCGTCGATTACGGCAACTCCAGGTCAGCAGCTGACTCAGGATTCAGCGTCTTCGCTTTCTGCTACCGGATAGACAAAGCCCTGGGCACGGCCACTCAGCACGGATTTGCCGATCGACATCGCTCGGTTTGCTGCATCCGCTGCTTTGGCCTTCCAAACCGCGTGTCGCTGATTGCGCTTGGCCTTGGAGGTTTTCTTCTTCGGGACGGCCATTGCGGCTACGACATTTGCAAACGCTGATTGTCTCGTCCGAATGGGCCTTGCGTCAAATCGCTAGGCTCATTGCAGAGCAGCGTTGTTGTGAGTTCAGGCACCGACGGTTCGAACACTTCCGCCCAATCCGAGGCAACTCCATCGTTTCTGCTGCCAATGCAGAAGCGGAAGGAACCGCCCAGCTATTCAACGCTTCTGCGTCAAATCGAAGACGAAAAAATACGTTCCCTTGAGCTGATCCCCCAACGCAGGGAGGTCAAGGCGGTCTACGAAGACGGAAGCTCTGTCACGGTTCCCTACTACATCACCCCTCAGCAGATCTTGCGGGCAGCGGAGGAATCGAATGTTCCCCTCACCTCCAAGGACATCCGCCAGGAACAGGCGATGGCCGGGATGGTTGGGAACCTCGCGTTGATCCTTCTGATCATTGTTGGCTTGACATTTCTGGTGAGGCGTTCGGCACAGGTTGCCAATCGAGCCCTTGGATTTGGACGCAGCCAGCCAAGGGTCAAACCTCAGGATGACCTTCATTTCCGTTTCGAAGATGTTGCCGGCATCAACCAGGCCAAAACAGAACTGCAGGAGATCGTCACTTTCCTGAAGCAACCGGAGTCATTCATCCGTCTCGGCGCCAAGATTCCCCGCGGTGTTCTGCTGATTGGTCCCCCAGGGACCGGTAAAACCCTTCTTGCTCGAGCCATTGCAGGCGAAGCGGGGGTTCCGTTCTTCTCCATGGCCGCATCCGAATTCGTTGAATTATTCGTTGGTGTCGGTGCCAGCCGCGTCAGAGATCTTTTCAAGAAAGCAAAGGAAAAAGCACCGTGCATTGTGTTTATCGACGAAATTGATGCCGTAGGCCGCCAACGCGGTGCGGGAATTGGAGGAGGAAACGATGAACGGGAACAAACGTTGAATCAGCTGCTGACGGAGATGGACGGTTTCGAAGACAATTCGGGCGTCATTCTTCTGGCGGCAACCAACAGAGTTGATGTGTTGGATGCAGCTCTCACAAGGCCGGGACGGTTCGACCGACGCATCGAAGTCGGCCTGCCTGACCGTCGTGGTCGTTGCGACATTCTCGCGGTGCATGCGAGAACCAGACCCCTCGATGACGGGGTCAATCTTGAAGATTGGGCCCGACGCACTCCTGGTTTTTCAGGAGCTGATCTGTCCAATCTGATGAATGAGGCCGCCATCCTCACGGCCCGTCAATCAAAAGTTGCGATCGAAAATTCTCATATCGAGGCTGCTCTGGAACGCATCACCATGGGACTGACTGCGGCCCCACTTCAAGACAGTGCCAAAAAAAGACTGATCGCATACCACGAAGTGGGTCACGCCCTTGTGGCAGCGCTTCTTCCCGATGCGGACCGCGTTGACAAGGTCACACTTCTGCCACGCAGCGGCGGAGTTGGTGGATTTACACGCCTCTGGCCCGATGAGGACGTGCTCGATTCAGGCCTGATGACCAAGGCGATGCTGATGGCCAGGCTCGTGGTGACCCTGGGCGGACGTGCTGCCGAACTGGTGGTGTTCGGGAAGGAGGAGGTCACGCAAGGAGCCAGTGGTGACCTCCAGATGGTGGCCCAACTGGCCCGAGAAATGGTGACCCGATTCGGTTTTTCAACCATGGGGCCGGTCGCCTTGGAATCAGGTAGTGGTGGTGAGGTGTTTCTTGGTCGAGACTGGTTCAACAAGAAGCCGGCCTACGCCGAAACAACAGGCCAAGAGATTGATCAGCAGGTTCGACAGCTCGCTACACAATCCTTGCAACAGGCCGTGGATCTTCTACAGCCCAGACGGGTTGAAATGGACCGTCTTGTTGATGCGTTGATCGAGGAGGAAACCTTGCAAGGCGACCGATTCATGGCTCTTGCCGGGCTCACATGAACCGAGCACTCCTCTTCCTGCTGCCGCTCATCTATTTGACGGCACGCATGACGGTGGAGTGGATGTGGTTCAGCCAATTCGAATGGGAAGCGGTTGTTCAGCACAGGTGGCTGCTGCAATTGCTGTTTGGGGGAATCGCTCTTCTGCCTGTTTGGATTGCTCAATGCTGCCGAGAACAGCTGTGCCGGAACGACGCGGAGAATCCCCAGAGCCATCCCTGGCTTTCCGGTAAACGCTTCAGCGTGATGCTGCTCGTGTGCTTTATGGCGCTGGTCGGCAGCTGTGTGCTGATGGCATGCCTCACAGTCCTGGCGATCGGTGATCCTTTCGCCCTGGAACATTGGCATCAAGCCATCGCCGGTCCTGGCTCAGGGATGCATCTCGTCATCCCGATCAGTGGGTTTCTCTGCGCGGTGGCGGTTCTGCAGCGGAAAACAAGGCGCTGGCTTGGCATCGGCGTTGGCCTGGCATTGATCGTGATTTCGGCGAGGGCATGGGGGCTCTGGGCCCTGGCCATGAACATCCCTGCGTCAGGTTTCAGAGATGCTGTATTGCATACCGATTCGAGCTTTGCGCTCGCACAATTCGCGGCGCTGCGCCTGGCCGTTGAACTGATTCTGTTGCTGGTTGTTTTTAATCTTTCATCAGCAGTTTGGGAGCATCTCACGGGTCGCAACGCACTCAGCGATTGGTGTGTCAACGGCTTCGGACCTGAAAATGTCAACCAATTGCGCCGTTGGTCAGCCACGACCCTAATTCTCAGCGCAGGGTGGATCTGGCTGTCCCGTCATCAACTGCTTTGGACCGCCAATGATGTTCTCGCTGGTGCAGGTTGGCTGCAGACGCATTTGACGCTCCCTTTGCGGAGATTCTGGAGTTTTTTATGCTTAGCAATCGCCGGTTATCTGCTGGCGAGTAGCTATGGATTGCACATAAGAGGCTTGAAAAAAGTCATTCCAATCGGTATTGCGGCTCTGATCACAATGGAGTTCGCGATGACCCCATTGATCAATTGGCTTTGGCTTCGGCCCCAGGAATTGTCATTGCAGACTCCTTACATCGAAGAAGCGATTCGCTCCACAAGGCATGCCTTTCAGCTGGATAAAATTGTAAAAAACACTCAAAATCCTTCGCAAAAAATTAGCAGAAATGATCTTTTAAAAGGAGCAAGCACGCTGCTTAATGTACGACTCTGGGACACCCAACCCCTTCTGGAAAGCAATAGTCAATTACAACAACTGCGAGTTTTTTATAAGTTTTCGAATGCAGCTGTTGATCGTTATCCACTCCTTCCCGACGCGCGGACGTCACAACAAGTGATCCTGGCTGCTCGAGAGATGGATCAATCAGAACTGCCATGGCGTTCACGATCATGGTTGAACCGTCATTTTGTTTTTTCCCATGGTTACGGCTTCACCGTAAGCCCTGTGAATGCTTTCAGCTCTGATGGATTACCGGCTTACTTCATCAGTGATCTGGGCTCAGCTACCACGATTGAAGGGAACAAAACCTTAGGGATCACTACACAGGACGTTAAAGCGGCGATCCCTGTCGATCGATCAGCTCTGTATTTCGGAACCCTGCGATCACCCTATGTTGTTGCTCCAACAGACGTTGCTGAGTTTGACTACCCAGAGGGTGATGACAATGTCTACAGCCGCTATGACGGATCGGGGGGAATCCCCGTCGGGTCAATGTTGCAGAGGCTTGCCGCCGCGACTTATCTTTTTGAGCCGAGGCTGATAACAACACCAGCGATTAAACCGGAAACCAAATTGTTACTACGTCGTGAGGTGAGGCAGAGAGTTCATGCCTTGGCTCCGTTCCTTGATCTGAGAGGTGATCCTTATCTTGTTTCAGTGCCAATGAATGATGATGTTCGCGGATATCAATCCTCACAAAGTCAATATTGGATTGTTGAAGGCTATACAAATTCAACATCATACCCCTACAGCTCTGTCGTCGAGGAAGGAGAATCTGAACGTTATCTGCGGAACTCAGTCAAAATCGTTGTGGATGCCTACAACGGAAGTGTGCATTTCTACATCAGTGAACCAGACGATCCACTGATTCAAGGTTGGGCCAAAATCTTTCCTCAAATGTTTGAGTCAATTGAAACAATGCCGTCTGCATTGCAGAAGCATTTAAGAGTGCCGGTTGATCTCTTCAATGTTCAGGTCAGTCAATTGCAGAGATATCATGTTACCGATCCCAGGAAATTTTACAGTGGTGATGATGTTTGGCAGGTCCCCATAGAGACATATGGACGCGAACGTGTTCCTGTTAGGCCATATCACATCACGGCACAAGTTGAAGGTCTTGAGGATTCTGAGTTTCTCCTTCTTCAGCCCTTAACACCACTGGCACGACCCAACCTGAACGCCTGGCTTGCGGCACGAAATGATGGCGATCATTACGGAAAACTCTTGCTGATTGAGTTTCCACGGGATACAGCCATCCTTGGACCAGAACAGGTTCAGGCTCTGATTAACCAAGAACCCGAAATCAGTCGGTTGTTTGGCCTGTGGGATCGTGCAGGGTCAGAGGTTCTTCAAGGGAACCTTTTGGTTGTCCCTGTCGGACGCAGCCTTCTTTATGTTGAGCCTGTCTATTTGAGGGCAGAAAAAGGAGGTTTGCCTTCACTGGCTCGCATCGTCGTCAGTGACGGACGCGACATCACGATGGGAACAACATTGCGTGAAGCCATCACCAACCTATTAAAAAAGCCCTCGTCGACAGAAGCGTCGACCGAGGGCTTGGATGGATTAATTCCTGAAGAGATCTAGCCGATGGCAGAGAAATATTCCTTGCTACCAACAGGATCTTCCTTCATGGTCTTATCACCAGGTGTCCAGTTGGCTGGGCAGACTTCGTCAGGGTTCGACTCAACATATTGATAGGCCTGCAGAATACGCAGGGTCTCATCAACGTTGCGGCCCACAGGTGCCTTGTTGACCGTCATGTGCATCACCATGCCCTGGGGATTGATGATGAACAATCCGCGATCTGCTTCACCATCCTCATTCAGGACGTTGTAAGCAGCACAGATCTCTTTCTTCAGGTCAGAGACGAGAGGATAATCGATGTCACCGATGCCGCCCTGATTGCGGGGCGTCTGGATCCAGGCGAGGTGGCTGTACTTGCTGTCAACGGACACCGCCAGAACTTCCGTGTTCTTGCTGGAGAAATCAGACATCCGATCACTGAATGCAGTGATCTCCGTTGGGCAGACGAAAGTAAAGTCCAGCGGATAGAAGAACAGGACGACGTACTTGCCCCTGTACTGGGACAAACTGATCTCCTTGAACTCCTGATCGACCACGGCAGTGGCTGTGAAATCGGGAGCCATCTGGCCCACACGCAGGCAACCGTTTTCGGGCATGTTCAGGAAGCGGTAGTGATCAACAGAAGACGGAGCGCGACTTATACGTAGTCGAACCGACTTCCAGTTGAGCTTTTCAATTTATCACAAACTCATCCAGCCGACCCCATAAACTGGCCAAAGCCAAAGACAACAATGAACTGGGAACCCACATTGCTGCGAAAGTTCAGTTCAACGGGTCACTTCAGGCTTCTGAATCAGCTGAAAGGTGATCTCCGTAAAAAGCCCCTGGATCGTGATCCTCATACGGGACAACTGCGCGTATCGGGCTCCGGTAGGCCTGCACGAATCAGCACCCCACGACAAATCAACCCTCCAGTCGCTGCGGTGCGGGTTGAACAGAGAACGACGGTTCAACCCGAATCGATCAAGGAAAGCCCAAGAACATTTAGGGAGCGCCTTGATGCCATCGAAATGCGCTAAGTAAAATCACCAGTGTGTTAAGGACACTTGCAGATCGAAATCAAAATGGCTCGGGGGAGACTTGAACTCCCGACCTTGGGGTTATGAATCCCACGCTCTAACCAGCTGAGCTACCGAGCCTTAAGACTGCGAAATTTTAAACGATCGCCTGACCTGGGTTCAGACTTTGCGAGCAGGCAATTTGCTGAGCGGGTTGACGGCGGCACCCCCGGATCGACGAATCTCAAAATGAAGGTGTGGACCAGTGCTACGTCCGGTACTGCCCATCAATGAAATACGGGTTCCTTGTGCAATTGGCTGGCCTTTCTTGACAAGCAGTCGACTGTTATGGGCGTAGCGGGTTGATTCACCATCGCGGTGGGTGATTTCAACCAGATAGCCATAACCACTGCTCCAGCCGGCATAACTCACGATTCCATCCCTTGCGGCATGAATGGGAGTACCGGTGTTGTTGGCGATATCAATTCCCTTGTGCATCCGACCCCATCTCCAGCCGTAGCCAGACGTGAATACACCTTTGGTCGGCCATACGTAGCTGTCACTGAGACGATCCAGTTGACGAGCACCTGGCAACTGAGGCGTGTCGGGCCAGCTGGCACCACCGCTGACGGAAGGACGGATGGCTAAAAGTTTCTGGCCGGAGGCGGCCTTGGTGATGCGAACTTCCCGTCCAGCCGTCATGGTCGCAAGATCGAGCCCTGGATTAAAGGCGCGAAGCTGAGTACTGGTGAGGCCGTGACGCCTTAAAAAGGAATGAAGGGTGTCCTGAGGTTGAAATTTGGCTTTGTCTTTGAGTGGTGGCAAAGCAGCGGCAGGCGCTGAGTGCCGGAGCGATGAAGCATCAAGACCAGCGATCTTCAGAACCATCTGCTGATCTGAGACAAGCAGCTGAATCCACTCACCACGCTTGAAGACTCGTCCTTCGCTTGTTTTATTGATGTCCGCAAGTTCAGAGACGGACAAATCAAGGCGTTGTGCAATCGAAGCAAGAGCGACTCGATCGCTCGCTTTGATCCAAACAGCCTCACGCTTGATCGCAGGGATTGCGGAAAGCTCTGGAAGGGGAGGAAGCTGAGAGATCTCGAGCCGACGATGATCAGCCTGGCCTGGCAGAGCACTCCAGAGAGAGAGAACCAGAAGAGGAGTGGCTGCGGTAACCAGGGTCAGCGAAGGCTGCATACAGAGACCACGACGTGCGAACTGAATGAGTGCAACAAATTCAGCCGCGCAAAAAGTAACGAGAAGAACACTCAGGTGCAAGCCGACCTGGGGCAGTCAAGGGATCACCACATCCCAAGGCGAGTCCCAGCCGAGAAAACCACAATGGCGCAGGCAACAGAAAGATTGAGGCTCCTAACCCCTCCCTGTCCATCCGCATTCGCAGCCCCCGGCATCGGAATGGTGAGAAGTTCCGAGCACCGTTCACGGATTGAATCCGGCAATCCGGTGTCTTCCCGCCCGAACAGCAGAACATCCCCTGATTGAAAATCAAAGTTGGGAAGCGCGATGCCCCCATAGCGGCTGCAGCCAACGATCCTGCTTTGGGCGGGCAGCTGCCCATGCAGATCACTGAAATCGCAGTGGGTCGAGAGCTGAACATGCGGCCAGTAATCGAGACCAGCACGACGCAAATGACGGTCATCAATGCTGAAACCGAGGGGTTCAACAAGGGCGAGAGGAACCTGGAAAGCAGCGCAAGTTCTTGCGATGTTGCCCGTATTGGGAGGAATCCTCGGCTCAAAAAGCGCCACCCTCAGGGGGGATTCAGGACGTGGCAGGCTCATGGCACGGTGTGGCCGAGATCCCGGAGATTGATGGCACGACCTTGCACAACCAGCCAGCTGTCATCGGCGATGGACTGAAGGCGTTGGGTGAGTTCACCTAGACGATCACGGAACAGACCCCCGATGGCCGTGGCAGGCACGACACCCCAACCAGTCTCCTCAGCCACAAGCACACGGGTCTGAGGCATTGCCCGGAGTTGGTGGATGAAGCGATCAGTTGTTTCGAGCCAGGCATCCGTCTGTTGGTCCAGGCAGGAAGCCACAAAACCTCCAACAGCATCCAAAAGCACGGAGTGCTTTGGCTCAATGCTGGTCAGGGCAGTGGTCAGGTTTTGATCAGCCTCCAGCAGACACCAATGCTCTGGACGACGCTGACGGTGTCGATCAATCCTTTCCTGCCAAGACGAATCATCAGGCCTGCTGGGCAGTGTGGCGACGTAGGTCACGAAGGGATCCCCATGAACAAGATGTTCAGCCCATCGGCTTTTTCCACTGCGGCTCGGACCACTCACCAGGACGAGTGAACCGCAGGTCGGTTTGTGGTCAACCTCCACCATTCATTCCCTTGAGCGTGGCCACCGAGGAAGGAGAGACGCGGTTGAGGTAGCGGAAAATCCAGTATTTGAAGATCGTCGCCAGAATCACAGGGAAGGTGGCAATAAACAGCATGATGAATCCTTCCTGTGCTGGTATACCAATGTGATGGGCGATTCCTTCTAATAAAACGGTCCAACCTTCTGGGCTGTGGTAACCAACAAAAATGTCGGTAAATAAAATAATAGCAAATGCTTTTGCAGAATCACTCAAGCCATAAACAGCTTCGTCGATAAAGCCCCGCAGAACTCTTAAATCATCTCGACTGAACAAGCAAACAAAGATAAAAGCAAAAAACGCCGCTAGATCTGAAAGCACATTTTTGACTGCATGCAGGCTCTCATCCTCTGACTTTTTCTTTAACTCTTCAGCCTTAATGCTTAATTTTGCTCTCAACTCTTCTTGCGTTGGAGGTGCGCTTCCCTGCAACAAA
>CAZJLQ010000001.1:0-20312 GCA_964546675.1 uncultured Synechococcus sp. | reverse complement strand
ATCGGAAGAAGTAGCACTCCAAATGTTCGGAGAATGATGGCAAGGTCGAGAGGGAACGAACGGCCACGGGCGTAGGCCAAGTCAAGCTTGACGCGTTTGCGATAGCTGAGATTGTTGCGTCCGCTCACCTGCCATAGCCCCGTCAGACCGGGACGTACGGCTGCCACCTCATCCATATAACTTCCGTACCGATCCAATTCCTTATCCACGATCGGCCTGGGTCCAACAACACTCATCTCGCCTCTCAGCACGTTGAGAAATTGAGGCAGTTCATCGAGACTGGAGCGTCTCAGAAAACGGCCGATCCAGGTGATGCGAGGGTCGCGTCTCAGTTTGAAGTCCCGTTCAAACTCCTGGCGGAGTTCAGCATTTTCAGCAAGAACTTTCTTCAGCACATCATCAGCATCGGCTCGCATCGTTCGGAATTTGATGCAGCCAAAGCGGCGGTAGTTGCGTCCGACGCGACGCTGAATGTAAAAAACAGGACCGGGTGAGCTCAACTTCACCAGGAGGGCGAGGCTGAGAAGAATCGGTGCTCCCGCACCAAGGACAGCGAGGGACAGGACAATATCTCCCGATCGCTTGAGTCCTCTGCCCATACGGCTTTGTTGCCCGATCAGAGTGCGGGCGTTGTGCAGAGAGGGTGGCGCCGTGGTCACCGCCAGATGGGGGCGGTAGGAGCCTCGCCCGATGGCGAGACCGGCTGTCTGACGGAGGGATGGCCGGGAGGCCGTCGTCAAGGCTCAATCTGTGTCTCGCCACACTCAACGTCACACAGAGAGTTCTGGCATCTCTCCGGGGTCACTCGCCGCAACGTCACAGCTTTGTTGGTGAGCCAACCAGGCTCGTTGCACCACGGCTTGAAACCGGCGTTTGAACGCTTCTGGACGAAAGCGTTCAGCCCAGATTCTGTTCTGCTCGGCGTTGACGTGTGTCCAGAGCTTTCGTCCGTGAAACCAGTGCACCGCTTCTGCGATCGAACGCACCGATTGCTCCTGGAAGAGCAGTCCGGTTGGAGCGTTCACATCGCTCTGCAGACAGCGGACGGTATCGAGCAGTCCCCCCCGGGCCAACCCGATCACCGGCGCACCGGAGGCCATCGCTTCAACCGGCGCAATGCCGAAGTCCTCAATGCCGGCATAAACGAACGCCCTGCAGGTCGCCATTAGGGATTCCACCTGTTGCTGGGATTGCCGTCCCAGGAGCGTGACTGTGGGACCTGCCAACCGCTTCAGCTCTTGAAAGTCCGAGCCATCCCCAACAACGATCAAGGGCAATCCGAGTTGATTGAACGCTTTGATCACTAGATCAACACGTTTGTAGGGAACAAGTCTGCAAAGGCAAAGATAAAAGTCGTCCCTCGGTTTGTTCCAGCGGAACCGTTCCACATCCACCGGGGGGTGGACCACCACGGATGAACGATTCCAGAACTTTTGAATTCGACGTGCCGTGAATCGGGAATTTGCAATCAGGTGATCGATTCTTTGTGCACTGACAACGTCCCACTGTCGAAGTTTGTGCAGTTGCCAGCGGATGACCGGACCAAGGCCATACCGCGTCAGAGACGATTGTTGTAGATAGGCATTCATCTGATCCCACGCATAACGCACCGGCGTGTGGACATAGCTGATGTGCAGTTGGTCTGGCGCGGTCAGCACTCCCTTGGCAACCAGGTGGCTGCTGCTGATGACGAGTTCTGCGGTTTCGAGGTTGATCTGCTCAATCGCATAGGGGAGCAACGGCAGATACTGCTGCACATGGCTGATACCCCAGGGCAGATTTTGAATCGCACTGGTGAGAATGGGTCGTCCACTCAACCAACCGCGGGGTCTCGCGCTTTCGCCATCCACAAGGGCGACCAGCTGAGGCTGTCTGTCGAGATCGTGGAAGAGTTGATCAATCGCCTGGACCACCTGTTCCGCTCCACCAGTAGATCGGGGAGTGAACCATTCATGGACGAGCGCAACCCGAGTTGGCAGATCGTTTGTTGGAACGATCAAAGAATCACCCCGAACGATACAAAGTCTCTCAGCTGATTGCGGCTCACCCATCTGGTCACGATGCTGTTCATCATGGCCAGCACAAGCCTCTCGATCAACGCCCTCCTACAGGACGCTCTCAATGAACCGGATATCGGGATCACCGGACGTTTTCGATGGCATGCAACAGCCATTGGTATTGCGGCTCTCTGGATTGCATCAGCACCTCCGTCGACGCCTCCTTTCGAGGAAGCACTTCAGGAGGGATTGGAAGTAGGGCTGGATCTCAGCCGAGAAGAACGGGAATTTCATCAGGTTCAGCAGGGCTTGGTTCTGTTATTCCATTCCTGAGCGATGTGCCTGTCCTCGACTTGTGACATCTGCGGCAGTCCGCCAGCGTATGTATTTTTTTCCTCGCGAGGAATTGAGGAGTGTGTCCAAACCGGAAGACTGTCGCCTATGACACCTGGGTGACCAGTTCTTTGTTGGACGATCACTCCAGTTCGAACTGAATCACATGGGTGATGGTCCGTCCTGTTCGCTGCATCTCTCAACGCTCGATTCCCTCGATTACTGGACTGATGAAGCGATGATGCCGTTGGTACATCCAACGTCATCTATGGAGTGGCAGAGCTGGAATCGATTGCGACTGGAAAAGCACGTCTACCAGATGTACAAAAAAACGAAGATGCGTCGATCCTTTGATTGATGGCCCTTTGATTGATCTTCTCTAATTGTTCTGCTTCGTTGTCTGAATCACTAATTGCTCTTCAATTATTGATGAGCTTTTTTATGGACGGTTTTCGCTTGGATCATTAGCGATTTTATGGAGTAAAACTGTTTGCCAGTCTTCTGCGGAATGCTCCCTGATTGAAGACTCACCGTTTTGTGATTTCGGGCAGAGGTCCTTTTTTGGCGTTGGTGGGCCATCAATGCAGGATCCAGGATCGTTAGCCGACCTCCATTTGCAGGTTCAGGGGGGCCCTTAGCCTGCCGCCATGCTCTCGCTGATTACACGCACCAAGAGTTTCCGGGATCCCTGGGTCGGCCATCCCGTCCTGAACCATCGCTTTCAGCTGCACCGCCGCCGGATTGAGCTGGCGGAAGCGCTCTGTCGGTGGCGGCGTTGGTTGGGCTTCCGCCATCTTCAATCGCTTCAGCGTGATGGCTATTTGGTGGTCCGGGATTTTCTACCGGATGCTTTGTTCCATTCGCTTTTAGGCGAGGTTGAGACCAAGCTCTCTCAGGCATTGATCCGGCATCCATTTCCTGAAAACGACCGCACTGGCTTTCAACCCAAACAACCTTTCCAGGGAGGTTTCGATCGATTTGACGGCGGTACTCTCAACCGCTTTCTGCATCTCGATCCAACTGACTTTCCCCTTGCATCAGCGGTGTGTCGTGATCAGCGATTGAATCTGTTTAGTCGTCAGGTGATCGGGATTCCAATGGACCCGCGCAAGCTCGATGTTTATCTCACTGTTCATGGGCGTGAATCTCGGACCCCAGATCTTCAAAAGGAGTTGCACCGCGACACCTTCTTTCGGGCACTGAAATTCTGGTATTTCCTTCGACCTGTCCAAGCAGAGGACGGACCTTTTGAATACGTACCAGGGAGTCACACATTGAATGCTGGCCGTCTGCGTTGGGAACAAAGCACGGCAGATTCAGCGATTGCCCACCGCTGCGATCCTGATGTCTCGGGTTCATTCAGGATTCGCGAAGAGGCTTTGCTGGACCTTGGCCTTCCATCGCCCGTAGCGATCACCTGTCCAGCCAACACGCTGGTCCTGGCGGATGTGTTCGGATTTCATCGGCGTGGACAGGCTCTACCGGGTCGCGAACGTCTTGCTCTCTACGGATGGAACCGTCCTTATCCATTCCTGCCGGTCACCTGGTGAAGTCGGCTGACAGGATGGAGTGATGAGCGATCACCCCTTTCCCCCTGAGGATCCCGCCGCGTTTCTGAGCCTCTGCGCTGGTGAATGGATGAGTTTGAGAAGTCGTTTCGCGCTCTCTGACGGTGACGACGACTGGCATCAGAGTGAACGGGGAGAGGTGACCGTCCGCTTTGAATCATCTGAAGCGACCTCTCAGCTCGGGGATTTGGTGGTCCAACCTCTCGACGGTCCCACCAGTCGACTTGCGTTTAGTGCTGATGGAGCCTTAACACTTCAGCATCATGGAGAGGAGCAACCTGGTCAGTGGCGTTTCTGGGCTGATGGCAGCCTCGAACTCTCCATCACGAATTCAGATGGTGCTTTGGTTCAGGAACGGATCTGGTTCACGAGAGTGAACCTTCGATTGCGAAGCACCACATCCGTCGATGCCGACGGTGCGCCTCAGGAGGGCAGTTTTTGCACAGATATTCGTCGCGTTTCCAAGCCTGCAGCCTGAAGCCGTGATGGCGCCTTACCGTCTCGATGTGGTGAGTTTGGCTCCTCAGGCTTTTGAGCCACTAATGCAACTTGGAGTGATCGGCCGTGCATTCACTGCTGGTATTGCCGAACTGCATGTTCACAATCCTCGCGATTTCGCAACCGATCGCTACCGCAAGGTGGACGACGTTCCCTATGGGGGAGGCGCAGGAATGGTTCTTAAACCCGAACCTGTTTTTGCGGCAGTGGAATCAGTGCCTCGGCGACCTCGGTCGCGCATCGTGCTGATGTCTCCCCAAGGGCAACCGCTGCGACAGCAGGATCTTCAGCGCTGGGCCGGCGAGAACGATCAGTTGATTCTGCTCTGTGGTCATTACGAAGGGTTTGATGAACGCATTCGCTCCTTGGCGGATGAAGAGGTGTCCGTCGGCGATTTCGTCCTCACCGGCGGAGAACTCCCGGCGATGACATTGATCAATGGGGTGGTGCGGCTTCTCCCTGGAACGGTGGGCACGCCTGAATCGCTGGTGGAGGAAAGTCACAGCACGGTTCTTCTTGAGCATCCGCACTACACCAGGCCTGCGGAATTCCGGTCGATGTCGGTGCCCGATGTGTTGCGGAGTGGTGATCACGGCGCCATTGCCAGCTGGCGTCAGCAACAGCGGGAACTGCGCACGAAGGATCGACGTCCGGATCTCTATGCCCAATGGCAGGCCTTAACAATGGAACCGGATTCAGATCGCACCATGCAGCTGCGCATTGGAAACGGGTACGACATTCATCGGCTCGTTGCCGGCCGCCCATTGATTCTCGGCGGGGTGACCCTGAACCATCCCGATGGCTTAGGGCTGGATGGTCACAGTGACGCTGATGTGCTGGTGCATGCCGTGATGGACGCTCTGCTTGGCGCTCTGTCCTTGGGTGATATAGGGAAGTATTTCCCCCCGACCGACCCGAAATGGAAGGGGGCAGACAGCCTGATGCTGCTCGAGCAGGTGGTTGGTTTGGTGCGGCAACATTCGTGGGAGGTGACGAACGTGGATGCGGTTGTGATCGCAGAACGACCGAAACTCAAACCTCACATTGAAGCGATGCGCAGCAATATCGCCTCTTGCATCGGTTTGGATCCCGATGCTGTGGGAGTGAAGGCCACCACCAACGAACAACTCGGGCCAGAGGGGCGCGAAGAAGGCATCAGTTGCCAAGCGGTCGCCTTGCTGAGCCGTCCATGAAAGGCGCGATTGCTGCGCTGTTCGCCATCCTGCTGTTGGTTGCAGTGCCGGTTTTGGCAGACGAGATGGTGATCGAGCAGCTGCGTCTTCAGGTGCCCGCAGATCAGCGGGAGATCTGGTTGAAGGCTGAACGCCAGACATGGCAACCCTGGCTGGAGAGCCAGGCGGGCTTCTTGGGCAGGGATTTGCTTTGGGATCCGGATCGAGACGAGGGCCTGCTGCTGATCCGTTGGGCGAGCAGGGAGCAGTGGAAGTCAATTTCGCCAGTCACCGTTCAGCAGGTGCAAGACCAGTTCGACGCGATCGCCAACAGGGCATTGGGCCGGCCTGATGATGCTGGATCACCCTTTCCTCTGCTGGCCGAAGGTGAGCTGCGGCCTCAGATCCTCAAGCGCTGATGCACGATCAGGATGCGCGCCTGGATCTAAGCCGCCGTCAGCGTCTTGGCATGGTGGAGGCCGTTTGGGGGGAACATAAAACCGTCCAACAGATCGTTGGCGTACTTCACGGATTCCGTTCCGTTGGTGAACTCGGTTTGGTTACGCGAATTCAACCAGAGAAGGCAGAAGCTGTTCGCCTCGAACTGCCTGAGGTGGTTTTTCATTCTCACGCCCGTTGCCTCACGCTGGGGCCACTGCCTCCTTCTCCCGACGGGCCTGCCTCCGTCGCGGTTCTCAGTGGTGGAAGCAGTGATCGAACGGTCGTTGAGGAGACGGCTCTGGCCCTCCGATGCCATGGCGTAGGGGTCCAACTGGTGATGGATGTGGGAGTCGCTGGGCTGCATCGCCTGCTCGAGCAGCTCCCTAAATTGGAAAGCGCCCGCGTTTTGATCGCCTGTGCTGGGATGGAAGGTGCCCTGCCCACAGTTCTCGCTGGTTTAGCGGCGCAACCTGTGATCGGAGTGCCGGTTTCAGTGGGATACGGTGTTAGTCAAGGGGGGAGAGCGGCATTGGACGGAATGCTGAGCAGTTGTGCCCCGGGCTTGCTGACCGTCAATATTGACAATGGCTACGGGGCTGCGATGGCAGCGCTTCGGATTTTGCGCAGTTGATGTTTCGTTTCAAAAATGAACTGATCCTGGTGTTGTCAAGAGCCTGATCTTGATGCGTTGCTGAACACTATCTTATGTCTCAATCAGCTAAAATGAAAAATCAAGGGTGAATAGATAAGAAAACTAATTGGTAACAGCCTTGAATAACATCCGAACATCTATTAATTGTATTATTGGCCAAAAAATTGAAGGAAGTGTGAAGTTGCTGCGGTCGTCGAATTTTTTAATCTTGAGCAAGGTAAAATTCTTTTTTCGCTCGTAAGTTGATTCCCTGAAAGACATGTGGATAAAAAAATCTTTACCAAAATTAGTTGTAAAATTTATTCTTTTGCGTGAGTGAAAGCTATTGATTTAGAAAAACGAGCACTTAGTCAAGCAGAACACCTCACTAATTCAGCAGCTGTCGTCTTCTCCCTGGCTCAGTCGGCCAAGTTCGGCGCAAGTTTCATCGGCTTCAATGGATTGCAGCCGATGAACCAGGGCCTTTAAATCATTCGCGGCTAGCTCGCCATTCTTCTGCCATTGCATGGAACGGGGGTCTGGACCAGACAACGGCTGAACGAGTTGCTTGTCTCAAATTTAAGCAATGAACCTGAGAAAAAAGACTTATCACGCGTGCGAATTATCAGAAGATATTCTGAAATCTTCAGAGATGCTGAAGATTGGGGTAGGCGGTGACCAGCTCTTCGGAGCTGAGTACGTCTCCACGACCTTCAGGTTGCCAAATCACTTCCATGGCCAGGAGATCAGAGGACGAGGTCGAGCCGAGGATTCGCAGGGTCTGGCGCAAGTCTTCGCTTGTGTCCGATCCTTTCAGCGCGCTCGTTGCGGTGGAAGCTACAAGCAGGGTCACAACGATGAATTCGTTGGTCGCGTCGGCATCGCCAGCGGCGGAGGATTTTGATTGATCGTTCAGTCGCTGACCACCAACATTGGATGTCACTTCGGCATCCAATTTGCTGCGTTCGTTCATCGACAGACGGTTGAACGTCGATTCAGCTGAGTGGAACGGCACATCCCCACTCTCTGAGTTTGCATAAACCCAGAGATCAGGCTGTCGAAGCAAGGCAAGCGTGGTTTCCTGCAGCAGTCGTTGCAGTCCGGAACTGGATGAGGTGTCGGATGAAGCGGCAAGGGCGCGAAGGTCGTCCTGAAGTTGTTTCGCACTCGCCAGCAGGCCCACCTGCAGCTGGATCATCTTGACCTTGCTTGGCGTAGCAGGAACCGCTGGGCTGTATCCGCCGAGGGCTTGCCCACCGCCTGCACCACGAAATGCGTTGACCAGGACGCCGGCGACCGCCATCAAGATCAGCAACCCAAACAGTCCACCGCCACCAAATCCAAAGATGGGGATGATGAATGGGAATCCGAAACCACCTCCGCCCCCACGGCGATAACCGCCACCGAGAGACCCTCCGCTGGAGCGTGGCATTGACGGTGCTCGGAAACTTCCTCCACCCATTCGTCCACCGCGGGCCGCGTCAGCAGGATCTGCGTGAAGAAGACTCAGCCCCATGATCATCAGGGGGAGAAGGATGATTGCGAACAATCGGCGAGGCCAGGTAGAGAGCTTCAAAGCCGCAATGATGTTGTTCATGCTGAAACTTTAGGAACCCCCTCCAACGATGGTGACGATCTCAAGTTGGTCGCCATTGTTCACCTCTTGAGCAGCCCATCGGCCCCGTGGCACGATCAGGCCGTTGTGTTCAACAACGACCAAGGCAGGGTTATGGCTCAGGGCGCGGATGACAGCCTCAATTGAGGCTGGATTCGGTGCAGGATCCAGGTTTCGCTTCTCACCGTTCACGCTCAGGGTCAGGGACATCAATTCAGGGACTGTCGGGTCAGGGATCGCATCAGTTGCAAGCCCGCGGTCTTCGGATCCTGAGCTGACATCACAGCTCCGATCACCGCCACTCGCCTGCAGCCGGTCGCGATCACCTCGTGGATGTTCGATGAGGAGATGCCGCCGATGGCAAACAGTGGAAGTCTGCTGATGCGTTCAGCCTGCTTCAACAGCTCAGGTCCGACCGCTGGTCTGCCCGCCTTCACGGCGGTGGGAAACACCGGACCGACACCGAGGTAATCACACCCTTCGCCTTGCGCTCGCTCCACTTCTTCAAGGGAATGGGTGCTGCGTCCGATTAATTTCTCCGGACCGAGCAGTTGACGCGCCACATCGGTGGAGAGGTCGTCCTGTCCCAGATGAACGCCATCGGCATCGAGGGCGAGAGCAAAATCAACTCTGTCATTGATGATGAAAAGAGCACCGCGTTTTCGGCATTGCGCCTGAAGTTCAGCGGCTTCATTGAAGTTCTGCTGGTCGCTTCCGTCTTTGCTTCTGTACTGAACCATGGCAATGCCACTGCTCAGAGCAGCCTCAAGCTTGGTGCTGAGCTCGGATCCTGGAGCAGTGATCAGGCAAAGATTGCAGTCCTCTAGACGATTCCGGCGTCGATGCCCCGTTGTGGCCTGAAGACAGGTCACTTCAAGGTCGTAAAGCCCGTAACGGATCGCTGATGCCTCCTTCGCCAGGGAGGCATCGATGGGACGAGCGAATTCCTCGATCACGCGAAGTGCTTCCTGAACCCGTCCGCAGTTGGCTGCCACGACCTGATCGGGGCTGGAGCGGTCGAGCTGCGCAGGATGTTCTAATCCTGCGCCACGGTCTGTTGATGTGGACCGAGCCTCCTTGTAGCGGCGGTGATGGAGTCGGCCGAGGCGTTGACGCCAATCCTTGAGCGAGATCACAAGGTCTTGCCGTTCAAGTCCGAATCGACACCAGTCCTCAACAACTCTCAGGCCTTCGCGTGCCCGATCCAAATTTGCATCGATCAGACGCAGCACACAGGGATTTGCAGATGAGTCGCGCTCCATCAATTCCGTGGCATCTTGTGGAAGATCGCATTTCCAGGGGACATGGAGAACAGCGGAGCTGAGAGCACCATGCATGTCTTGGTGTGGGGCATTGCTCTCCTAGGGGGCATCGGAGTGTTCATTGTTTGGGGCTTGACCAATGCCTACCCCGCTGTGGCCTGAGCGTCGATGGCCAGATGTTGACGCGCTGCCTCGGCGTCGTGTCCGATCTGCTCGCTGAGGGCGTCGAGACCCTCGAACTTCTTCTGTCCGCGGAGACGAACCACCGGCTCGACGCGCAGTTGGCGATTGTCCAACTGAATGCTCCGATCCAAGAGGTGAACCTCGACCGCCGATGGTGACGTGGGGTCGATGGTTGGTTGCGGACCCAGATTCATCACTGCGGCCATCCGTTCGTCCTGGCCCTCTAGCTCCGCCCAAGCGGCATAGACACCAAGGGCTGGCAGGAACTTTCGGCCATCCACCTGAAGGTTTGCCGTCGGCCAGCCCAGTTCCCTGCCCAGACCACGGCCACGGACCACGCGGCCTTGAAAGCGATAAGGACGGTCGAGAAGCTTTCGTGCCGTTTCAAGGTCCCCTGATTCGAGGGCAGCACGAATACGGCTGCTGCTCATCCTGCCCTCGACGTCCTCAACAATGTCCACAACGATCACGTCAATTCCCTTCGCGGTGCCGAGGGCATGGAGCGTCTGGGCATCACCCTCCCGATGGCGCCCGAAGCGGAAATTGCGGCCAACTGCAACCCGTCTGGCTGCCAGGGCCTCCACCAGAACCTGCTCAACAAACTCTTCCGCACTGAGACACGCCAGTTCACGGTTGAATGGAACCAGCACGAGCTGCTCGATCCCCAGGGGTTCAAGCAGGGTGAGCTTTTCGCTTGGAAGGTCAAGGCGAAGCCGAGGTTCTCCGTAGAGCACCTCCCGTGGATGGGGCCAGAAGCTGACAACGGTTGGAATGCCTGAATCGGCTTCGATCGCGTGGCGAATCACATCGCGATGGCCGGCGTGCAGGCCATCGAAACTGCCCAGTGCCAGGGCTGTCGGCCGACGCGCGTCCTGGGGGGAGCAAAGAGGAATCAACGCGGGCTGTTCACCGGGTGGTTGTGGTGCCAAGTTTGAACGACAAGCTGAGCCCCTGCATGGCTGACCGCCTTGATTTTCAGAAGTTGTCCTTTGGGTTGCGGCGAATGGGCTGGATTCGTTTTTGGATCCAAGTCGTGCTTGGGATTGTTGTGGTGGGCGTGTTGCTCTTCAACAACATCGGTGGAAGCCTGGCGAGAAATTCAGAGCGAGCTGTCGGGCTTGGTCCAGGCCTCTCTCTCACCAGCCTGGCTTTTTTGGTGCTCCTCTTCAGCCTCTGGCAGGGGTGGCTGATCGTGCGAACCGGCCGTGCGATCGACAGTGCGGCACGTCCATCCCGCGGTGAAACCTCGCGGCTGATCAAACGTGGATTGCTGGCGGACCTGCTTGGGCTGACGTTTGCCGCAGTTGGGTATCAGGCTCTGGCGGGAAGTCTGTTTGTGCAGGCATCGATGCAAACCCCCGGCATCGCGATCGGGGGACGGGGCATGGCCGACAACCTTGCCATCACGTCTCTGGAAATGCTTTCGGTTTTAAGTAACACGCAAGTTCTTTTTGCCCATCTGATTGGAATGATCTTTTCACTTTGGCTTTTGCAGCGTATTTATCGGTCTTGATCGCCAGCAAGTCGATTGGAGATTGTTCTAAAAAGTCCTATATATCCATGTTTGGCGACTGAATCGTGTTCATTGTTTAGATCTGGTTCTTGTAAAAAAGAGCGTGGGAGATGTCTGCTCAGGCTTTTTTAAAAGGCCAAGCTTTGGGTTAAAAAAGAAAGTGTGTCTTGTTTGGTTGTTTTGGATAATCGTTTCTTGTGGGCCTTGGAAATGGTTTCATGCTTAATGATAGGTGGATCGGTAATATTTTTTGGTGGAAAACTCTCACGGGTTTTGATCGGAATCTTCTCTTTGCTTCCAGGGGGCGATAGTTGACTCAACGTTGGTTGAACTGCAACTTGAATGTCTGCAATTGGTCAGCGGATCCGTTTGCCATTCATCGAGAGTTCAGGCAGGTTGGCCAATGGGCCACGCCAGAAAAGATCTGGTTGGATGGGCGTTAAGGAGGGGCAATTCCTGTCCACCTGTGCCACATCACTGGGCCAATCCCTTGGGCCTTCACCAGCAGATTCGAGATCCTTCACTACTTCGCCGGCGAGCCAGTAGTAGGCCCGTCCTCTTGGATCTTTTCGTGGGCTGAATTGTTCGTCGTATCTGCGAATGGAGAGCCGTGTCCATCGCAACGGTCCCATGGTGTCCAGCTCACAGGGAGGAATATTCAAGTTGAGGAGGAGGGTTTCTGGCCATCGGTCGGCCAGAGCCTGTTCCGCTACGTCCAGGGCCAGCTCCGCCCCGGCTTGAAACTGTCGCCATTGAAAACAGGCACTGCTCACCGCCATCGAAGGGATGCCTTCCAGAGTTCCTTCCATGGCAGCGGCCACGGTGCCGGAGCAGAACACATCGGTGCCCAAGTTGGGTCCGTGATTGATCCCTGAGAGCACCAGATCGGGCTTGTCTTTGAGCAATTCAAAGAGTGCCAGCTTCGTGCAATCGGCGGGTGTCCCACTGCAGGCCCATGCTGTAACTCCATGCTCAAAAAGCTCATCGGCCCTTTCGGCCCGGATCGGACTTTGAAGGGTGAGACCATGGCCAGTGGCGGAACGCTCCTGATCAGGGCAGACCACGGTGACCTGATGGCCCCTTCGGACGGCTGCCGCAGCAAGCGTGCGGATGCCTTCGGCGAACACTCCGTCGTCGTTGCTGATCAGGATCCGCATGGAACGGCTTGCAGTGCGGGGAACTTAGGCGCCTGGCTGCTTACAGTCAGCTGCCTTTGGTTACAAGCCCGTGAGCGCTCCGGTCACCGTTCAGCAGCTCACCGATCAGTTGGATGCCCTTGAGCAACAGGCATCGGTCGATATTTCTGAGGCTGGCGACGCTCAGGCCCTCGAGCAACTTCGTGTTGGGTTGCTTGGCAAGAAAGGACGGATTTCAAGTGTTCTTGGTGCCATGGGCAAGCTGCCTGGCCAGGATCGTCCTTTGGTTGGCCAACGGGCCAATGTGTTGAAAACCCAGGTTCAGGCGCTGCTGGCCGATCGGTTGGAGGTGGTGAAGAAAGCGGCGCTTGAGGAGCGGATTGCTCGGGAAACCATTGACGTCACAGCCCCGGCCAGCGGTGTGCCGATGGGGCACCGGCATCCGCTGATCACCACGACGGACGAGATCGTTGATCTCTTCCTTGGGCTTGGGTACAGCGTGGCGGAGGGACCTGAGGTGGAACAGGACCACTACAACTTCACCGCTCTGAACATCCCTGAAGACCACCCTGCACGGGACATGCAGGACACGTTTTATCTGCAGGGGGATCTGCTGCTGCGAACCCACACATCACCGGTTCAGATCAGGCATCTTGAAGAGAATCCACCTCCGGTGCGGGTTGTGGCTCCCGGTCGTGTTTACCGGCGTGACGCCGTGGATGCCACGCATTCCCCGGTGTTTCATCAGGTTGAAGTGCTCGCCATCGATGAGGGACTGGATTTCAGTCATCTGCGCGGCACGGTGATGGCTTTTCTGAAAGCGTTTTTCGGAGATCTACCCGTGCGTTTCAGAGCGAGTTATTTCCCATTCACAGAGCCCTCTGCCGAGGTGGATGTGCAATGGCGTGGCCGCTGGTTGGAGGTGATGGGCTGTGGCATGGTCGATCCGGCTGTTCTCACAGGTTTGGGGCTCGATCCAGAGCGATGGAGTGGCTTTGCAGCGGGTCTCGGTGTGGAGCGTTTTTGCATGGTGCGCCACGGCATTGACGACATCAGGCGGCTTTACACCAGTGATTTGCGCTTCCTCGAGCAGTTCTGATCATCCACACGCGATCACCGTGATCCGGATCGTTCGCTCTTCTGTTTCAATTCGTCCACGATTGAATTTTTGTAGCTAATGCAAGGGGAGCTTTTTCCCCACGCATGGCTGATGTGAATCAAGACAGGATTCAGAATCTCGCTGATTCCATCAAAACCGGGCTTGATGGTGGTATTGATGCCATCGCTGGAAAATTGAAGGACGCTCAGTTGTTCGCTGACGCAAAAAGCGAAGATGTGGAACGTAAAAATCAGGCTCTCAAGGAAAAAATGGCTGATTTCTTGCGCTCGGCGCAGGCAAAAGGTGATGACCTGCATGAGGGCATGAACGACAGAATTTCGGATTGGGTCAAGCAGATCGAATCCAAGTCCTGATCGATTTGATTATGGATTCGATGTCTTGTCCTTGGTCTTGAATTTTGGTTCTACCGGCCAAGAAAATCCGCTAAGTGGGGCAGACATCGGATCGATCATTGTCTCCGGTTGAAGTGTGTCAATGTCGGCTTCCATCCTTGCTAATTCAGCGCGTGCAGCAGAAATTATTTCCGTGGTTTCTCGCCATGAGTGGCAGTTTGTTAAGCAATTAATCAACCAGGCCAATCCGGATTCACCTCGTTTGCCTTTGCCGGATGTGCTTTGCAGCATCTTGACGGAATTGGGCCCTGTGTATGTGAAATTGGGCCAATTGTTGAGCACCCGTGCTGACCTCCTCAGCGAGCCCTACCTCGATGCTCTGAGTCAGCTGCAGGCTGATGTGCCTGCTGTGGCCTGGGATCGGATTGAGCCGATGCTGCTTGAGGAGCTTGGACAACCGATCGAAGCCAGTTTTTCAGTTTTTCCCAAGGAGCCCATTGCCGCTGGGAGCATTGGCCAGGTTTACGAAGCCAAGCTGCTGAATGGCACCGCTGTGGCGGTGAAAGTCCTGAGGCCAGGCATCGAAGCGCAGGTGGCCGAGGACGCAAGCCTGCTGCGTCAGCTCGCCGGCCTGGCAGCGTCCACGGCCCTCGGGACCCGGTATGACCTCGTGGGGCTGGCGGATCAGGTGCTCGATGCTTTGAACCGTGAACTGGATTTCCGCATTGAGGCGGCCAACACCATCCGTCTGCAGGACGTGTTGTCGCGCTCCAGTTTTGTCAGCGATGGTTTCCTGCGTGTCCCTGGCATCCATCAGTCCCTGTCCAGTCGACGCATGCTTGTGCTCGAGTGGGTGGAGGGTGAGTCGGTGCTCAGCGAGGCCGCTCGGACATCGCTCGCTTCAAACCATGAACAGGGGGTCAAAAGCGCCAACCGCGCACTGCTCGGTGCTTTCGTGGAGCAATACTTCGTGGAGGGGTTCTTTCATGCCGATCCCCATCCCGGCAATCTCAAAGTGGATCGCAGTGGAGTGATCACTCTTCTGGATGAAGGGATGATCGGCAGCTTTGATCCGGCTTCCAGGAACACGTTGCTTGATCTGGTTCTGGCGTTGATCAATCAGGACGCCGCACGGGCGACGGATCTGCTGGTGATGCTGGCGCCCCCTGCTCCAGGGATCCGCGTCGATCGGGTGCAACTGCAGAGGCAGTTGCAGCAACTGATTGCTGCGAATTTTTCCAAGCCCCTGAAGGAGATCAACTTTGCACTGTTCCTCGGAGAGCTGCTGCAGCTGGCCAATCAGGTGGGCCTGCGGGTCCCTGGAACCCTTGGCTTGTTTGTGAAGTCCGTTACCAATCTCGAGGGTGTGGGTTGTTCTCTGGATCCTGAATTCAGCTTCACCGGAGAGATGGAACCGCTGGTGGCCAAGTTGTTGGCCCGGTCGCTCCTCCTGCCAGGAGAGCGCGCCATGCAGTTCGGTCTCGACCTGCGCAATTTCGCATTGGACGCACCACGCCAGCTGAGTCAGCTGCTGCGGCGTTTCAGCGGGGATGAACTCGTGTTTGCATTGCAGCTGGAGGGTTTGGATCAGTTGCGTTCCACGGTGGATCGTCTCTCGCGACGTCTGTCGCTTTCAATTCTTGTCGCTGCGCTTCTGCTCAGCGCCACTGTGATGACAACATCGTCAGATAAGGCGCTACTCCAGAACATCAGCGAAGGACTATTTATCGCTGCGTCTTTGTTTGGTCTTTGGCTGATTCAATCACTGCTCCGATCGTCCAGGTCCAGTTGAATGGATGGCTGTGGATATTAGAAGGCTGTTGATCTGAAGGCTGTTGATCTCTTCAACAAAGAATCAATCAAAAAGCCATCTGAATCCCAGGTTCACACCATTCTGACTTGATTCATAGCCGTTACGTCCATCATGCGCTGAGTACTCAATTCCGAAATAGCGATAAGCGAGGGAGATCTGGGCCGAATTCCCCAATGCGTAAGCCAACCCTGCTTCGACGGTGCCCGAGAGATCCTGCTTGCCGTTGAGTCCGAATCCTCCTGCATCCATCGCGACAAAGGCCTGCCAGTCTTCCCCAAGGGCAAGGGTTGTGTTCATGCCCACCAGCGGTTGGACCCAGGTGTTATGCCAGCTTTTGCTTGCGCTATCAGCAACCTTGCGTTGACGGCTGCGCGAGGGAAGGATCCCTTCAATCGTGACATCGTCTTCAAAGGAAACATCCATATCCAACGAGGCATCGATTAGCCGCATGCCAGCGAAACCAACGAAGCTCATTGAACCCGGCTTCATCTTTGGTTTCTGGATGTCGCCAAGGCGGTAGCGCAGTGCGAGATCAAAGAGTGTCTGTTCGGTATCAGTGACAGCTTTAATATCTCCCTCTGAAGTAATCCGTCGTTGCGGTAATCGACTGTTTGGTTTGTTTCGAAGCGGGTTCGATGTGCTCCAGGAGGACACGGTCTCCGATGTGCTGAAGCTCAGGTGGTCAAGGCCTGCCTGAATGCCCAAACGACCTGTTTCCACAGCGACCTTGCCGCTGAAGACCCCGGTGAGCATGTCAAGAACATCCTCAAGACTCAGTGATTCACTGGTGGTGTTGTTGTCCAGCGTTGTCTCGGAGTCGGTCTGCAATGGAAAGAATCCATAGGCCTCCACATACACACGCGTGTCATTGTCTTGGCCGTTGTTCTGGCCATTGACATCGTCTGCCTTGACTGCAGATGGTGCTTGAACAACCAGACAGGCTGCCGCCAGGCCCAGGAGAAAGTTGAAACGCATGGTGAGGTGAGGCCTTGAATGGAGACGAAGATTGGGCGTTGGGGATGACTCAGTCAGAAGGGACGACGAACAGGACCCATCAGCGGGTTTTGAACAGGACCGGCGACGCCGTAGGTCACAACCAGTCCCTGGCCACCACCGAAGGTTGACGTGCGGCCGCCGTAGTTTTTGTTAATCACAACATCACCATCAAACCAATTGTTGGCACTCCAAAGGTTGCCTGCATCGTCAACGATCACATCAGTTGTGATCTGAATAACGCCGCTCTGATAGTTATGAATAACATCGCCAGTTGTTTTTCCTTCTGGGCAATTAGAGGTGTTCGTTCCGCAGATGTGGATCAAGCTCTGGCCGTAAAGATTTCCGACCCAAACATTATCGTTTCCATCGATCGTGACACCCCATGGAACGTATGCAACGCCCTTGGCAATTCCGTTCTTGATCAGCTTCATATCTGGGGAGATCAATCCAACCATGCCAGCTTGTTTGAGATTGGGGTTGTAGAGATAGATCTCGGCCCCAGCTTCAAATTCCTGCATGATTGTCTTGGGTTGTGGCGCATTGGCAGGGATGTTGGGAGGCATTTTTCCGCCGGGAGGTAACGCGCCTGCAGGGGAATTGGATTGTTGTGCAACCCACACGTGCCCTGTGGAGTCAACAGCGATGCCACGTGTTCCCAGATTCACTTCGATCGTTTGGGCTTGGTCAGGGGCGTCGGCCGGATAAACAGTCACCTTGTTGTTGTAGCTGCTGCTCACCCACACCCTGTTCTGCCCATCGATGGCAACGCCGAAGGGTGCCTCAAGTCCTTGGATTGAAATTCGCTTGCCATTGGTGTAGTCACCACCAGGGAAATGAATCATGTGGTTGGCTGTGTTGTCCGCAATCCACACATCACCGTTGCGGGCGGTGCCAACCCCTTGCAATTGACCAACCTCCCCATCAATCGTCGCGGGGCCAAGTGCTCGGCCGTTCCTTAAATCGAAAACGCCCACCATGTTGTTGAACGCCGCCACCCAGGCGTAGCGCTCTGAAACGCCAGTTCCCCAACCCACGCCATTGATGCCCTGGCCGTTGTAACCACTGATGGCTGGTGAAATCGCCTGCCCACCTGGCCCGAAGCGGGTCATCCCACCGCCGATGTTATTAACAACACCGGATTGAGATCCTGGCATCCAATTGGCACCACTCCAGGCGTTCCCTTTGCCGTCAAACATTATTTTGCCCAGTGCCAATGCACCGCCACCATCGAAGACAAGTGACAGGGAAAAACTCTTTGGTTCGAACAGCAGATAAGGCAGTGTTGCTGTGCTCCGTAATTGTGTTGTCCTGTCGATTGGATAATTCTGTTCAAATAATTTGTAGAGATTGCTGACGTTGTTCCAGGGTTGACGAGCGATAGCGATCATCGCTGTCAATGTGTCGCTTCCGCCGGTGAGCTTCATTAATTGATTGCAGCCGCTGCTTTGACTTGGAGTTCCACAAAGGGCAATCAAATTTGAAAGTACATTCATCCGTACAGCAGTTTCCGAATTGAGAAGATTCGCGCTGTTCAGTAACCGTTTACCGTGCCGACCACTGGCTTGATTCACAAGGTTGTGGACCTGGCTGGATCCAATCGCCAGAGCACTACTGCTTCCTCTCAGGGCCGTGCTCTGTAGGAGCTGTGCATTGGGCCAAACAGATCCGACCGTTGTCAGCTCATTGATGGAGAGGGTGCGGCGCTCCCGTCCGCCCAGCACCGTCAGCATGGTCAGCCGATCGGCCTCGCTTCCGTTGACATCCCCACCCTTGGCCACGACGTAATGCACAACTCCGTTCTGAGACGGGAGCGAGAGCTTGAACCCGCCGTTGCTGTCAGAACGGACTGTGTTCAGCTGTGTGGGCTCTTCACCACCTCGTGTTTGCCAGAGCGTCACCGAAGCACCGCGGACTGGCTCGCCCATCAATGACACCCTGCCATTGAGGCTGGATTGGCCCGAGGCCAGGGCAGCATCGCCTGCTCCAAAAACCAGCGTGGAGAGCAATGTGGCCTGAAGGAGGGATGAACGGGGAATCATTGCTATTCGGCCAATCCTTATCTCGGTTAGCTCTGCTGGCGGTCCGCTGCATGGTTTCAGTCGCGATCACGTACACATGGGCGCACGTCACTTCCCATAAGCTGAGCGGGTTCTCCGCCGTCTGCGATCGGTGCCCCGCATCGGACTGATCGTTAACGATGGCAAGCCGCTGGCAGTCCAGACGGCCGACACGATTCAGCAGAGGCTCGTGGCGGTTGGCCACGAGGTTGTGCGGGCCAGCAGTTCCGGGGGCATGGTTGGTTTTGCCAACCCCGATCAACATCTCCGCCTGCTCGGATACAGCGCTTGCGTCCCTGAAGGTTTCAACAGCGCCATGGCTCTCGCGATCGTGCTGGGGGGGGATGGCACGGTGTTGTCTGCAGCGCGTCAGACCGCCCCGGTGGGGGTTCCAATCCTGACGATCAACACAGGGCACCTCGGTTTTCTGGCTGAGGCGTATCTCGGCGATCTCGACAGGGCCCTCGATGTGATTCTCACGGAGCAGTGGACGATCGAGGAACGCAGCAACCTTGTGGTGAGTGTGCTGCGTGGAGATCAGCGCCGTTGGGAGGCGCTTTCACTCAACGAAATGGCGCTGCACCGTGAACCTCTTACGAGCATGTGCCATTTCGAGATTGCCATTGGTCGCCATGCCCCTGTGGATATCGCCGCGGATGGCGTGATTCTCTCCACTCCCACAGGGTCGACCGCCTACGCGTTGAGCGCGGGGGGTCCCGTGATCACCCCTGATTGTCCAGTGCTGCAGTTGACGCCGATTGCCCCCCATTCCCTGGCATCCCGAGCGCTGGTCTTCAACGATCGGGAGCCGGTCACCATTTTTCCCGCCACCCCAGAACGGTTGATGATGGTCGTTGATGGAAGCGCCGGTTGTTACGTCTGGCCTGAGGACCGTGTCCTCATCCGTCGTAGTGATCATCCCGTCCGCTTCGTGCGACTCGTCGATCACGAATTCTTCCAGGTGCTCCGGAACAAGTTGGGATGGGGATTGCCCCACATCGCCAAGCCGGAACGGTCATGACGCCTCGTCCGCTGCTTTTGCTTGCGGGGCGAGATGCCGTTGCGCTGGCTTCTCGACTCACCGCTTCTGGATACATGACCATCGATTGGCTCAGCGCTGGTGCAGCTGCCAGTCAGATCAGGGGGCCAGAAGGCCCTGCAGCTGCGATCCTCGCGGCCGATCAGAAACCATTGATTGCCGAACTACGCCAGCGGTTTGGTGCCATCCCGATTCTTCTCGACCTCCAACACGACAGTGTTCATGCCAGGTCAGATTGTCTGAACTCGGGGGCCGATGATTTTTGGTTGTCCACGGTAGGTCCAAGTGATCTGCTGTTAAGGCTTCGTCTGCATCGCACAATCCAGGCGCGTTGCGCGGGGGATTCCCCCGTTCTGCAGGTGGAGGATTTGCACTGTGATCCGGGCCGTCGATCTGTGCAGCGCGGCTCACGGCCGATCACCTTGACGGCTCGTGAGTACGACCTGTTGTTGGTCCTAATGCAGCAACCCGGTCGGGTGTTCAGTCGCGATGAGCTGCTTCAAGCCGTCTGGAAGGAGGAGCGCTCCGGCAGCAGCAATGTGGTGGAGGTGTATGTGCGATATCTGCGGCAGAAACTCGAGGAAGCGGGGGAACCTCGGTTGCTCA